>NZ_JABUMQ010000148.1:0-25827 GCF_013336645.1 Myxococcus sp. CA039A
GAGTTCGGGGATGAGGCGGAGTCGGTGGCGGTGCGGTACCTGGAGGAGCGGGGCTGGCGGGTGAGGGCGCGGAACTGGCCGTGTCGTTACGGCGAATTGGATGTGGTGGCTGAGCGAGAGGACACCGTGTGCTTCGTCGAGGTGCGGATGCGCTCCTCGGCCGTATGGGGAGACCCGGCGCACACCGTGTCGTTCGCCAAGCAGCGTCGGGTGGTGAAGGCGGCGCTGCACTATCTCTTCGCTCATGACCTGCGTGAGCGGATGATGCGCTTCGACGTGATTTCCGTGGTGGGGCGTGGAGCGCGCGCCACCGTGGAGCACATTCCCGGCGCCTTCGATGCGGGCATGTAAGGGGAAGGCATGGCTGGAACGCTGTACCTGGTGGCCACGCCCATCGGGAACCTGGGTGACATCTCTGCGCGCGCGCTGGAGACCCTCCGCGCGGTGCGCTTCATCGCCTGCGAGGACACGCGGCACTCCCGTGTGCTGCTCGACCACTTCGGCATTGGCGGCAAGGACCTGGTCAGCCTGCCCGCCTTCGCGGAGGGGCAGCGGGCCGGGCGAATCCTCGATCGAATCGCAGAAGGGGATGACTGCGCGCTCGTCACGGACGCGGGCAGTCCGGCCATCAGCGACCCCGGAGAGCGACTGGTGGCGGAGGCGCTGGAACGAGGGCTGACGGTGGTTCCAATCCCGGGCGCCACGGCCCTCGTCGCGGCCCTGAGCGCGTCCGGGCTGCCCACGGGGCGCTTCCACTTCCTGGGGTTCCTGCCCCGCAAGGGCGCCGAGCGGCGCGCCATGCTTGAAGAGGTGGCCGCGCTGTCCGCGACGCTGGTGCTCTACGAGTCTCCGCGCCGTCTGGGAGAAACGCTCCCGGACCTGCAGGAGGTCTGGGGGGACCGCCGTGCGTGTGTCGCCCGCGAGCTGACCAAGCTGCACGAGGAGTTCGTGCGAGGGCCGCTGTCAGAGCTGTCCGCGCGCTACGAGACGGAAGAGGCCCGGGGTGAGGTCGTGGTGCTCGTGGAAGGCCGCACCGGAGAGCGCCGCTGGTCCGAGGAAGAGCTGCGGCGCGGGCTCGAAGAGGGGCTTGCTCGCGGCGAGAAGCTCAAGCCCCTGAGCACCGAGCTGGCGCGTCGTGCGGGCTGGTCGGGACAGGACGTCTACCGACTCGGGCTGTCGCTGAAGCGGTGAGTCGAAGCGGGACCCAGGAGGCGCGTTCTCCCTCCTGGCGTCCGCGTTGCTGCTGCCCGCGACACCGGGAGGCAGGCGGTGGATGCCGCGCCTCCCGGGTGTCATCTGCCGCTAGAAGTTGAACGAAGCGCTCAGGTCGAAGCGGAACGTCGTGCTGCCGATGGCGCGGAACCGGCGGGAGACAAGGTCGTAGCGCCAGTCGAACGTCGGGTTGAGCTCGGGCGAGCCCACCGCCGTGTCGACCTGACCATCACCGTTGAGGTCCTGGCCCATCTCCTCGTTCGTCAGCGTGTGGTCCGTGTTGTAGAGGAACGTGCCCGACGCGCGAATCTTGAAGGTGTCCGACGCGCTCGCGGTGGCGCCGAGCATGCCGCCGACCTGGAAGTACTCCTCGGAGGTGAGCAGCTTGCGAAGCGCCGCGCTCAGCTCGTTGTTGTACCGGCCCGCGCCCACGTAGTTGCCGATGGCCCGCAGGTCCAGGGTGAACTTCTGGTGCTTCTGAGGCCTGTCGAACGGCACCAGCTCCACACCGGCGACCATCCCCAGCATCTCCGGCGACTTGATGCCCGTCTCCTTGCGGTTCCACGGACCTTCGCCGCAGTTGCCGGGAGCACCCAGGTTCGTGGGGTTCGACGTGCGCTGGTCGCAGTTCGAATAGAAGAGGGGACCTCGGACGGGGATGGTGTAGCTGGCCTTGAAGTACGGCTCGGCCACGCCCATGCGGCGCGAGAACGCCGTGTAGAGCTGGTACTTGTGGACCCGGTCGCCAATGTTGCCGCGCTCGTCCGAGTTCGTGGTGTCCACGCTCGGGTCCCTCACCTTCGCGGTGGGGGCCTCGTAGTCGATGCCGACAATCCAGGTGGGCTTGGTCTCGTCCTTCGCCTGATTGAAGAAGGCGTAGGCCAGGCCGAAGTGGAGGTTGCCCAGTCCGCCCCGGAAGCTCTCCTGCGGCACGCCGAAGAGCGGCACACCGTTGGTCTGCGGGTCCGAGAGGCATCCCGCGATGGTCGAGCCATCCGCGTTGATGCAGTTGTTGGTGATGGTGGAAGACTCCTGGGACGACTGGGAGGTGAAGTCCCATCGCTCGTTCTGCTGGAACACCAGCGGGAGCGTGAAGGACAGCTCCAAGTCCCTGTAGAGACCCACCGCCAGCCTCAGGTTGAGGCGGGCATCGACGCCCTTGTACCAGAGCTCCGCGGCGTCACCGCGCGTGGCTGGCGAGCCATCCTCGTTGGGCGGCGTGCCCGCGGGCGCGAGCTGCTCGCGGACAATCTTCGCGCGAGTCTGCGTACGTTCGAACCCGACGTCGATGAACAGGTCGAACGGATCGTCATCCTCGAAGGAGGAAGCGATCCGGGTGATATCTGCCGCGCTGGCGGCGAACGGCGCGCCCAGCGTCAGCGCGGCGAGTACGGCGCGAAGCCTGTGCATCCGACCTCCGACGGCGAAACGAGCGGGCCTTCCGGCAAGCCCGGGGGCTTCCAGCTAGCCGCGCCGTCGAAGGAGTGTCAAGAATCGGGTTGCTTTTACTTCCCCGCGACGGAGGTTCCGAGCAGCCCTTCCAGGCGCCGGACCTCGTCATCGAAGCCCGTCTTGTGGCCGGCCGCCATGGTGCGGCGGTAGGTCTTGTGCTGGTCGAAGGGGTCCAGCACCCGGTCGTCCTGGGTCATCAGCTGGTAGTGGAGGTGGGGCGCGAAGGAGCGGCCCGTGTTGCCGCTCCGGGCGATGACCTGGCCCACGTTGAAGCGCGAGCCCGGGTGGATGTCCTTGGACACCTCGTCCAGATGCAGGAAGAGGGCGCGGCGGCCACGGCCGCCCGTCTCCACCAGCTCCAGGCAGTTGCCGTTGCTGCCCCAGTTCCAGTTCTTGCGCTTCACCACGCCGGCGAAGGGCGCCTTGACGGGCGTGCCCACCGGGGTGCGGAAGTCCACGCCCTTGTGGCGGCGACCGTCGCGCAGCAGGGACGTCACCTGCTCGTAGTCGTCCAGCGGCGACTTCTCCAGGCGCAGCTCCAGCTCCTCGCCCGTGGACAGGTAGTAGCGCGCGGCGCCCTCGGTTCCGGCCTGGTAGCGGTACGCACTGAGCGTCTTGCCCAGCTTGGCGCTGGTGAAGCGCACCGCGTGGACCAGGGGCTCCTCGTTGGGGCGGCGCTGGAAGAGCACGTCCAGGGTGTCGCCGCGCAGGATTTCACCCGGAACCTCCACCCACCACACCAGCGTGCGCGTCACCACCTGCGCCAGGGCCGGGCCCACGTCCGCGCCAGCGGAGTTGTTGAGGGCCGTCTCCAGCGGGCCCTCGATGCGCATCGACGCGCGCTCCAGGCCCGCGGCCTTCACCGGGTCCACGGGAACAGGCGCGGCGAGAGGGGCCGCCGCGAGGGCGCCCGCATCCGCGGGGCCGGTGGCCTCGGCGACAGGCTGGTGGATGGCGGCCTCGCCCGTGGCGTTCGCCATCCGTTGCTTCCACCACCACACGCCCCCGGCGGCTCCGCCAAGGATGAGTGACACGGCGACCACGGGCCCGATGGGGCTGCGCTTTGGAGGTGCACCGAGGGTGGGAAGGTTCGGCCGCATACAGGCTCCCTGGTTTGGAAAGAGTGGGCGGGCGCGAAAACCAGCGCCCGCGACGAGGAATTCCGCCAGCCGAGGGTCAATCCTCGGGGCCGTCCTCTTGCTCGTCTGGCGTGGTGTCGCGCAGACCGAATTCCTTCATCTTCGTTTGCAGGGACTTGCGGCTGATCTGCAAGAGCCGCGCGGCCCGGGTGACGTTGCCGCCCGTCTCATCGAGCTTCTTGACGATGAGGTCCCGCTCCAGCTCCGCCGCCTTCATCCGGACGATGTCCTTCAGGCCCACCTCACCCGTGGGAACTTCCAGGGTCGGTGCGCTGGGGGGCGGAGCGGGGCTTGCCTGGACGCCCGCTCCCTGCCGAACGGGCTCTGGCAGGTCCTTGGCGGTGATGAGCGGCCCGTCCGCGAACAGCAACGCGCGCTCGATGAGGTTCTCCAGCTCGCGGATGTTGCCCGGCCACGCGTAGCCCTGCAGCAGCGCCAGCGCGTCGTCGGTGATGCCTTCAATCTTCTTGTTGAGGCGCCGGTTGTACTTGTCCACGAAGTGCCGCGCGAGCATCAGGATGTCGCTGCGGCGTTCTCGCAGGGGGGGCAGGGTGAGCGGCACCACCGCCAGCCGGTAGTACAGGTCCTTGCGGAAGCGGCCGGCTTCGATCTCCGCCTGGAGGTCGCGGTTGGTGGCGGCAACGAGGCGCACATCCACGCGCGTCGTCTTGATCCCGCCCACGCGCTCGAACTCGCCTTCCTGGAGCGCGCGCAGCAGCTTCACCTGCATCTCGACGGGAATCTCCCCGATTTCGTCCAGGAAGAGGGTGCCGCCGTCGGCCAGCTCGAACCGGCCGGGCTTGGAGGTGACGGCGCCGGTGAAGGCTCCGCGCTCGTAGCCGAACAGCTCGCTCTCCAGCAGCGTGGCGGGGATGGCCGCGCAGTTGATCTTGATGAACGGCTTGTCGCGACGGCTGGAGGCGCCGTGCAGCGCGGTGGCGATGAGCTCCTTGCCGGTGCCGCTCTCGCCGGTGATGAGCACCGTGGAGGGCGTGTCCGCCACCTTGTCGATGACCTTGTAGACGTCCTGCATCTGGGGCGACTCGCCGATGATGGCGGCGCGCGCCTTGAGGTCCGGACGGACGGAGCGACGGGCGCTCTCGTTCGTCTTGGCGGCCTTGGCGACCACGGCGGACAGCTCCGTCTGGTCGAAGGGCTTGGTGATGTAGTCGAACGCGCCCGCCTTGATGGCGTCCACGGCCGAGTCCACGGTGCCGTGCGCGGTGATGATGATGACCGGCACGTCGGGGTTGGCGGAGCGGATGGTGCTCAGCACCTCCATGCCGCCCACCTTGGGCATCACCAGGTCCGTCACGACGATGTCGGCGCCGTTCTTGTGGAACTCCGCCAGCCCCTGCTCACCGTTCTCCGCGACGGTGACGTCGAAGCCATCCCGGCGCAGCATCGCGGCGAGCACCTTGCGGAGATTCGCCTCGTCGTCAATCACCAGGACTTTTGCCATGGGAGCAGGGCGCGGAGGGGCCGGACTAACGACGGGCCGACGCCGCGGTGGGGCCCTCAATGGTGCAGATGGCGTCCGGGTGCTTGATGCGCAAGAGGAGCGCCTCCAGCACGCGGAACGGATGGTTCATCCTCGAGGCACCCAGGTAGGCCGCCACCATGTCCATGGCCACGGCCAGGTCCATGTTCTCCCGGCCCGTGGACACCACCACGCCCGAGTCACCGCGCAGGCGGTTGGACTGGTAGACGCCGTCCGAGGCCAGCTGCTTGAGGGTCTCGATCTCCAGCACGCCCGTCTTCTCGTAGATGCGGTGCAGCGCCGAGTACAACCGGGGCGACAGCACGACGGCATAGGGGCCGAAGTGGCCGTGCTCGTTGAGCGTGCGCGTGGCCTCGACGACGGCCTGGAAGCCGCCGCCCGCCACCGTCCAGTCACCCAGCGGCACGGTGAGCCGGCCGTTGGCCGTCATCAGGCCCTCGTAGCCCAGCTTCGCGTCACCGTAGAAGATGAGCTCGTCTTCCTGCTGCGCGCACAGCGCCGCGGCGCCCGCGGCGGCGGACACGTCCAGCGGCATGTTGTGCGTCCGGGCCGCCTCGATGTCGCGCCAGTGCAGCAGGAAGTCCTTGTAGATGATGGGGATGGTCTTGAACTTGCGCGCGTCGGTGAAGACCATCGCGGTCTCCTGCTCGCCGACGATGTCCACCGCGCCCGGGGACACGCCCTGGAACTCGTCGTAGGGCACCGTCTGCACGCCCGCGCCCAGCGGACCGTAGATGTCGAGGATGCGGCGGCCCACGAGCGAGCGCCGCGCGACCTGGATGACGGTTTCATTCAGGCGCGCCCACTCCTCTTCACGGAGCGGGTTCTCGGCATGTCCAAGGAAGTCAGGCATCGAACAGTCTCCAGATACTCAACAAGGAGAAAAGAAAAGGAACGTCTTCAGCGATTGCCGCCGCCGCCACCACCGCCACTCCGGCGGAGCGAGCCCACCGTGAGGGGATGGGACTCCACGGCGGGCGGCGGAGCGGGCAGGCCGTACATCAGGCGCTGCGGGGGAAGGGCGGTGAGCGGCTCCACCGGGGACCGGCCGTTGATGACGTTCGGCGCCGGTGGGGTGGGGGAGGGCGAATGGGCCGCGACGGGTGTGCCCGCATCGGCGACGGCCTGCTGGAAGTGCCCGGCCGCGATGGGACTGGTGAAGCGGGCGTCCTGGTTGGCGTCGAGCATGCGCAGCATGTGAACCGCCTCGGACACGTGTTCCTTCTCCTCTGTCGCCAGGTGGAGGAAGAACGCCTTCACTTCCGGGTGGGAAGCGGCCCGGGCGAAGGACTCGTATTCGTTGATGGTCTCCAGCTCGCGCGCCAGCACGCGGCGAATGCGCGCCACGTCGTCCAGGTCGCTGTCCGGGGTTTCGGCCATTGGGAATGGACCCTTGCAATCCGCCGGGGGCACCGTCAAGAGAAACAGGGCCCGGTGGGTTTCCTGCTTCATGCCACTTGACGTCACGCATAGAGTCCGGCGCTCGTGACCGCCTCCGTGCCCGAGCCTTCTCCGCCGCCTCCCACCGCCCCGTCTCCTCGGTCCGAGCGCTCCAGCGGCCGAGGCGCGTTGCTCGTGGCCACGGGTATCCTCGCCTCGAAGCTCGTGGGGCTCGTGCGCGAGCGCGTCTTCGCGCACTACCTGGGCAACGAGGCGGCGGCGGCCATCTTCAAGGCGGCGCTGCGCATCCCCAACTTCCTGCAGAACCTGTTTGGCGAGGGAGTGCTCTCCGGCTCGTTCATTCCGGTGTACGCCCAGCTGCTCGGCCGCAAGGACACGGAGGAGGCGGACCGGGTGGCGGGCGCGGTGTTCGGCCTGCTGTCGCTGGCCACCGCGCTGCTCGTGGGCGCGGGCATGCTCTTCACGCCGCTCTTCGTGGACCTCATCGCCCCGGGCTTCGAGGGCCACGCGCGCGAGCTGGCCATCCGCGTGGTGCGCGTCCTCTTCCCGGGCACTGGCTTCCTGGTGCTGAGCGCCTGGTGTCTGGGCATCCTCAACAGCCACCGCCGCTTCCTGCTGTCGTACCTGGCGCCGGTGGTGTGGAACGGCGCCATCATCCTCACGCTGCTGGTGCTGGGCGGCCGCTATGGCGAGGAGCGCCTGGTGGAGCTGCTCGCCTACGGCGTCGTGGCGGGCAGCTTCCTCCAGTTCGCGGTGCAGGTACCAAGTGTCCTCAAGTTGCTGGGGCGCTTCAGGCCCTCGCTCTCCACCGCGGCGGCGCCGGTGCGCCAGGTGCTCAAGAGCTTCGGGCCCGTCGTCCTGGGGCGCGGCGTGGTGCAGTTCAGCGCGTGGGTGGACACCGCCTTCGCCACGCTCATCTCCGAGCGGGCCATGTCCTCGCTCGTCTATGCGCAGACCATCTACCTCATCCCGGTGAGCCTCTTCGGCATGGCGGTGTCCGCGGCGGAGCTGCCGGAGATGGCGCGCGCGGCGGATGGCGAGCGGGAGGAGGTCGTCGCGAAGCTGCGGACGCGTATCGACGCGGGCGCGCGGCGCATCGCCTTCTGGGTGGTGCCCTCGGCCGCGGCCTTCTTCTTCCTGGGAGACATGGTCGCCGCGGCGCTGCTGCAGACGGGCCGCTTCGGCGCGGCGGACTCGCGCTACCTCTGGTACCTGCTCATCGGCGCGTCCGTGGGGCTGGTGGCCGCCACCGTGGGCCGGCTTTATGCCTCCGCGTTCTACGCGCTGAAGGATCCGAAGACGCCGCTGCGCTTCGCCATCGTCCGCGTGGCGCTGGGCTCGCTGGGGGCCTGGGTCCTGGGCCTTCACGGGCCCGAGTGGCTGGGGCTCCCCCCTGAACTGGGCGCGCTCGGCCTCACGCTCTCCAGCGGCATGGTGGCCTGGCTGGAGTCGACCCTTCTGCGCCGCAAGCTCTCCAGGCAGCTGGGCCGCGTGGGCGTGCCTTCGGGGTTGCTGCCCCGACTGTGGGGCGCGGCGGTGATCGCCGGAACGGTGGCCCTGGGGGTGAAGCTGGGGCTCGCCTCGGTGCTGGGTCCCATGCCCGGAGTGCAAGCGGAGTGGGGTGGGGCCTTCCTCGCCCCCCCCGCGATGCATCCCATCCTGGGATTCATCGCCGTCGCCCTCCCAATGGGAGTAATCTATTTCGCGGTGGCCGCGGCGCTCGGCGTGCCGGAGGCCAGTGCGGTGTTCCGCAAGGTTTCTGGCCGCCTGCGTCGCAAGCGCTAAGTGCGCGCCATGGCTCGGCTCCTGACGGAGCAGGCAGGCTTTGATTGGGGGTGCAACCAGGTGTCGGAAGGGATGGCGTAAAGGGCTCTCGTCGTTAGGGTCCTGGCGGTGGTGTGGACCACGTGCGCGTCATCGGGGCTTCCTCCCGACAGGGCGCGCGTGTAGAGTGCGCCGCCTTTTTCATGGGCTCCGGCTTCACGGGAAGTCTGGGCTGACTTCGTCTCAGGAAGGTCTCGGCAGTGAGCGACGAGAAGAACGGTTCCAATGCGGGCGGTCCTGGCGGAATGGGCCCCAAGAAGCCGAAGGCGACCTTCGGCGACGTGATGCTCGGCATTCCTTCGGGCGGCGCAAGCCGTGGCGAGGGAGGTCGTGGCGGCGGCGGCGGTCGCGGAGGCGAGCGCGGCGGTCCCGGTCAGGGCCGCGATGCGCAGCCGCGTCCCGAAGGAGGAGCTCCTCGCGAGGAGCGCCGTCCGCGGGGCGGTGGCAGCCCAGGGGGTGAGCGCCGCGGTGGTGGCGGCGAGCGCCGTCCGTCCGGCCCCATGGTCGTCGTGAAGCGTGCGTCGGGTGCCATCGAAACGCGGGGTCCGGTGGGTGAGCAGCCCGCCGAGGCGACCGCGACGGCGGAGGCCACCACGGCCGCCGCCGAGGCCTCCGGCGCCACTCCGACTCCCACGCCGCGCCCTGTCGCGCCGACGCCGGCGCCTTCCACGGCGCTGTACGAGGAGGTCCCCGAGTCCGAGTCCTTCGCCGAGATGTTCGAGGTGCAGGTGAAGGAGGGGGGCGCTCCGGGTCGTCGGGGCGTCCGCCTGGGCGAGAAGGTCAAGGGCACCATCTTCCAGCTCGGCGCGGACACCGCGTTCGTGTCGCTGGAGGGCTCGTCCAAGAGCGAGGCGATGATCGAGCTTCGCGAGCTCAAGGACGACGAGGGCATCCTGCGCTTCGGCGTTGGCGACAGCCTGGAGGCGCACGTCATCGAGGTGGGCGCCAAGGGCATCGTGCTGAGCCGCGCGCTGGCCAAGGGCAGCGCGTCCATGGCGATGCTGGCCGAGGCCCGCGCTTCCGGCATGCCCGTCGAGGGCATGGTGCTGAGCGTGAACAAGGGCGGTGTCGAGGTCGCCATCGGTGACCAGCGCGCCTTCTGCCCCATCAGCCAGCTGGACCTGCGCTACGTGGAGAAGCCGGATCAGTTCATCGGCGAGAAGCTCAAGTTCCGCGTCACGGAGGTTCGTGACCGCAACGTGGTGCTGTCGCGCCGCTCGCTGCTCGAGGACGAGCAGCGCACGCTCGCCGCGGAGACGCGCAAGACCCTGTCCGAGGGCAGCATCGTCAAGGGCAAGGTCTCTGGCGTGCGCGACTTCGGCGTGTTCGTGGACCTGGGCGGCGTGGAGGGGATGATCCCCGTCTCCGAGCTCTCGTACACGCGCGTGGGTCACCCCAGCGACGTGGTGAAGTCCGGCGACGAGGTGGAGGTGGAGATCCTGCGCATGGAGCCCGCGCAGCCCAACTCGCCCGACAAGACCAAGCAGAAGGAGCGCATCACGCTGTCCATGCGCTCGCGGCAGGAAGATCCCTTCAAGAAGGCGATCTCCGAGATCAAGGAGGGCGACCGCCTGCAGGGCAAGGTCGTCCGCCTCCAGCAGTTCGGCGCGTTCGTGGAGCTGCGTCCGGGCGTGGATGGCCTGGTGCACATCTCCGCGCTGAGTGATCGCCGCATCGCGCACCCGCGCGACGTCGTGAAGGAAGGCGAGACCATCTGGGTCGCCGTCGAGAAGATCGACGCGAACGAAAAGCGCATCGGCCTGCGCCGCATCACCGAGGACGAGGCGCAGCGTCCTCCCGAGGAGCGCACGGCTCCGGTGGCCGCGGAGAAGACCGCGCCTTCGGCTCCGGCCACGCCGCGTCCCAAGGCGGGGCAGGTGGTGGTGGGCAAGGTGGACCGCATCGAGCCCTACGGCGTGTTCCTCCAGTTCCCGGGTGGCAAGGGTCTGCTCCCGGCCAGCGAGACGGGCACCGAGCGCGGCACGGATCTGCGCAAGCACTACGCGCTCGGTCAGGAGGTGAAGGTGGCGATTCTCGACATCGACGCCTCCGGCAAGATTCGTCTGTCCGTCACCGCCGCGGTGCGCGCCGAGGAGCGTGCCGAGGTGGAGGAGTGGCAGAAGACGCAGCAGCCGCAGGGCGCCGCCGCTGGCAAGAAGGGCTTCGGCACGCTCGCCGATCTCTTCAGCAAGTTCGGCAAGTGATTCACCGGACTCGAGCACGTGTGACGCGTGTTCGAGTTCGCGGGAAATAGATGTTGCAGTCCACGGCGAGGGGCGGTACTACCTCCCTCGCCGCTGACGCGGGGTGGAGCAGCCTGGTAGCTCGTCGGGCTCATAACCCGAAGGTCGCAGGTTCAAATCCTGCCCCCGCAATTAGGAATGCCAGAGGCCCGGAGAATAGAAAGCCGGGCCTCTGGTGTTTATAGGCAAACACAACATGTCGCGGGGTGGAGCAGCCTGGTAGCTCGTCGGGCTCATAACCCGAAGGTCGCAGGTTCAAATCCTGCCCCCGCAACTTGGTGTCTTTCGAGGGCCTGTCTGGATTCGGAAGAAACCGCAAGGTTGAAGACCCCGGTCGCCAGAGATGGTGGCCGGGGTTTTCTCTTTGGTGCGCTTGGATGCCTTCGCGTCAGCGCGCCGCCCCGCCCCTCAGCCCAATGGCAGATCAACCCGGGGGCAGGGGAGTGTCCGTGCCCTGACGACCGCCTGGACTCCCCGTCACGTCTGGCTTGACACCGGAGAAACTGGGTAGGTCCGTCAGCACTGGAATGTTGGCCCTGGACATTGCAGCCCCTTGAGATAACTGGGGATTTTTCAGACGAGGTCTCTCGTGGATACGGAAATCTCCCGCCATCATAGAAAAAACCGCAATGTCGCCTTTCAACCTACACCAGTAAAGGCACTAATCTCTCCAACAGGTGACAATTTGTCACCTGGGAGCCAATCAGAACAGACCTGAGCTTCCGGCAAGGCTGTCGGAACGCGACGTATCGGGTCTCCCGGGCGGCTCCCACCCCGCGCAATCCCATGGGAGCACCCCCACGTGAGAAGGTTGGTTGCCAAGCTGTCCGGCCTGGCGCTGGTACTTTCAGGTACTGGCTCCTTCGCCCGGACGCTGCCGAACTACGACGCATTCCTGGAAGCCAAGCCCGCGGGCCGCACCGCCGCGAGCTTCAAGCCGGTGGACGCCGACACGGATGCCCGTGTCACCCACCGGGATGAGCACACCGGCGCCCCTCGCTTCCTGTGGGCCACTGGTGGTGCACAGAACAAGCTGAAGGCGCAGTACGCCAGCATGGCGCCGGCGCAGGCGGCCCTCACCCAGCTCAACGACTACGCGGCGATGTACGGCGTGAAGTCGTTCGAGGTGGCCGGTGCCCGCGTCTCCGCCGTCAAGCAGCTGCCCCAGGGTGTCAAGGTCGTCACCGTGGCGCAGGAGGTTTCCGGCGTCGAGGTGTTCCGCCAGAGCCTCCGGCTGCTGTTGAACAAGAACAACGAGCTGGTGTCGGTCTCCGGCACCATCTCCGAGCACGTGACGGCGCGGGCCGCGCCGGAGCGGATGCGTTTCAAGCTGTCGGCGAAGTCCGCCATCGCCGCCGCCTTCCAGGACGTCACGGGCTCCGCGCTCGACGGCAGCCTGCTGAACCAGGTGAAGAGCGCGAAGCCCACGGGCCGCTATACGCGCTACGCCCTGGCCTCGTACGCGCGACCGCAGGAAGAGAGTCTTCGCGAGCCCGCCCGCGCCAAGCAGGTCTACTACGCGCTTCCGAACGCGCTGGTGCCCGCGTACTACGTGGAGGTCATCACCGGCCGCGAGAACAGCGTCGATTCGGACGCCTACGCGTACGTCATCTCCGCGTTGGATGGTCGCGTGCTGTCTCGCAAGGACATGCGCGAGCAGGCCGCCTTCAGCTACCGCGTCTTCGCGGACACCACCCCCCCGTATACGCCTCACGACGGTCCCGCTGGCACGAACGCCACGCCGCACCCGGACGGTGCGCCGACGGGCTTCCGGCCCGCGTTCGTTCCTCCCTCGCTCGTCACCCTTCAGAACGCGCCCTACAGCCAGAATGATCCGTGGCTCGCGGCGGGTGCGACGGTGACTGCCGGCAACAACGTGGACGCGTACGCGGACCTCTTTGCGCCGGACTTCTTCAGCGCGGGCGACCTTCGCCCCACCGTCACGGCTCCCGGCGTGTTCGACCGGACGATGCTGTTCGACATCCAGCCGAACGCCAATGCGGAGCAGATCGCCGCGGCGACGACCAGCTTGTTCTACCTGAACAACTGGCTGCACGACTGGTACTACGACTCCGGGTTCGACGAGCTCTCGGGCAACGCGCAGCTCGACAACTTCGAGCGCGGTGGCGAGGACGGCGACCCCATCCAGGCGCAGGCGCAGGATTACAGCGGCACCGACAACGCCAACATGCTGACGCCAGCGGATGGTGCCTCACCGCGCATGCAGATGTACCGCTTCTCCGGCCCGCGCGAGACGTACCTGACGGTGAATGCTCCCGCCCATGTCGCGGGTAACTATGCCGTCGGAATCGCATCCGGCATGGGTGCCCAGGCGTTCGACGTGGTGGGCAATGTCGTCATCGCGCTGGACGAAGTCACCGCGGGGGGGCCGTCCACCACGGACGGTTGCACCCCCCTGACCAACGCGGCGGCGGTGGCTGGCAACATCGCCCTCATCGACCGCGGTGGCTGCGGCTTCGTCGACAAGCTCACCAGTGCGCAGGCCGCTGGGGCGACGGGTGTCATCATCGCGGACAACGCCGCGGGGCCGGTCGCGGACATGGGCGGCACCTCGACCACGCTCACCATCCCCGCGCTGCGCATCACCCTGGCGAATGGCAACCTGCTTCGCAATGAGCCGGGCCTCAACGTGCGCCTGTTCCGTGCGCCGAGCATCGGCCCGGACGGCACCGTCGACAACATCATCGTCGCGCACGAGTGGGGGCACTACATCAGCAACCGCCTCATCCTCGATGCGGGCGGCCTCGTCAACCAACAGGGCCGTTCCATGGGCGAGGGCTGGGCTGACTTCCACGCGCTGCTCATGGTGACCCGGGCGGAGGACATCAACGTCCCCTCCAACCCTGACTGGACGGGTGCGTACGGCGCGGCGGAGTTCGCCCCCCGCTACGGCTCTCCCGACAGCGCTTTCTTCGGCATCCGCCGCGTGACGTACTCGTCCGACATGGCGAAGAACGCGCTGACGTTCCGCCACATCGCGAACTCGTCCGCCCTGCCCACCACCGCGCCCATCATTACGAACACCCTCCCGAACTCGCAGTTCCACAACTCAGGTGAGGTGTGGGCCACCATGCTCTGGGAGGCCTATACGTCGCTGCTGCGCGTCCACCCGTTCCAGGAGGCTCAGGACCGGATGAAGCAGTACATCGTCCTGGGGTACATGCAGACGCCCTACGCGCCCACCTTCCTGGAGGCGCGTGACGCCATCCTCGCGGGTGCCTATGCCATCGACCCCGCGGATGCGGAGCGGATGTGGACGGCCTTCGCCAAGCGTGGCGCCGGTGTCGGCGCCGTGGCCCCGTCCTATGTCTCCACCACCCACGAGGGTCTGGTCGAAAGCTTCCGCACCGGCCCCGCGCTGGGGCTCGTGAGCGCGACGCTCTCCGACGACCTGCCCACCGGTTCGTGTGATCGCGACGGTGTGCTCGACAACGGTGAGACGGGTCGCATCGTCGTCACCATCGCGAACACCGGCTCGCACCCCGCGCGCAACGCCTCGGTGACGGTGTTCTCGCCGTCCCGCGGTGTCGTCATCGGCAACGCGGGCGTGGTCCGCCTGCCTGAGATTCCCGTGTTCGGCCAGGTGACGGTGGCGCTGCCGGTGACCCTGACGGGCGCCGCGACGGCCTCCGTCGCGGAGTTCATCATCGCCTTCCGCGATGAGAACCAGGCGGTTCCGGGAGACGTCATCGCCGCGCTGAACGCGGTGACGAACTACGACGAGGCTCCGGAGACCAGCCGGACGGAGAACGTCCAGTCCAACCCCGCGACGCTCCCCTGGGAGCTCGAGTCCAGCGAAGCGCCTGAAATCAACGAGTACTTCTTCGGGCTCGTCTACGTCGATGACGCGTTCATCGACCGCGCGTTCTTCGGCGAGAACCGGGAGTTCCCCACGGACTTCTGGCTGAAGACCCCGCCGCTCAACGTGAGCGCCACCGCGCCGTTCATCGTCAGCTTCGACCACACCCACGACTTCGAGGCCGACGCGAACGCCAACTACGACGGCGCCGTCATCGAGCTCACCGAGGACAATGGTCAGACGTGGATCGACATCGGCGTCCCCCTGTACGGTGGCGTGCTGGATACGGCCCCGGGCGTGCTGAACCCCCTGCAGGGCCGTCAGGCCATCGTCGGCACGAGCGCGAACTTCCCCACGCTCGATCCCGCGACGCTGGACCTGGGCACCACGTACGCTGGCAAGACGGTCCAGATCCGCTTCCGCATCGGCACCGACAACTTCGTCGGCGCGACGGGCTGGGCGCTGGACAACCTGTCCTTCAGCGGCATCGACAACACGCCGTTCACCTCCCTGGCGGCGGACAACAACGTGTGTCTGAATCGTCCTCCGGTCGCCAACGCCGGTCCGGACCAGACGGTGCCCGAGCGCACCGCGGTGACGGTGGCGGGCAGCGCGACGGACGCAGACGGCAATCCGCTCACGTACACCTGGACGCAGTTCTCCGGCACGGCGGTGACGCTGTCCGGCGCCGACACGGCCACCGTGACCTTCACGTCCCCTGAAGTGGCGTCGGACCGCGACATCGTGCTGCGGCTGAACGTCAGCGACGGCAGCCTGACGTCCACGGACTTCGTGACGGTGCGCGTGCTCAACGTCAACCGCGCTCCCACCGTGAACGCGGGTCTGGATGGCTCGGCGAATGAGCGTGGCAGCTTCACCCTGTCCGGCTCCGCGAGCGACGCGGATGGCGACAGCGTCACCTACCTCTGGACGCAGGTGTCCGGCACTCCGGTGGCGCTGACGGGCTACACGGCCGCCTCCGCCACGTTCGCGACCCCCGAGGTGGACTTCGACACGACGCTCACGTTCCGCCTCACCGTCTCCGACGGCAAGGTCAGCGTGAACGACACCGTGGACGTGGTCATCCACGACGTGAACCGCGCCCCGGTGGTCACCGCTTCGTCGGTGACGGTCGATGAGCGCAGCACCGCCAACCTCACGGCCACGGCCTCTGATGCGGACGGTGACACGCTGACGTACGCCTGGACGCAGCTGTCCGGTGCCCCGGTGACGCTGTCCGGCGCGGACACAGCGACGGCCTCCTTCGCGACGGGCGAAGTGGCCGCCAACGCCGTCCTCACCTTCCGGGTGACGGTGTCTGACGGTACGGCGACCGCCACGCAGGACGTGACGGTGAACGTGCTTCACATCAACCGCGCGCCGACGGTGAACGCGGGCCTGGATGGCTCCGTGAACGAGCGCGCCGTGGCCACGCTGAGCGGCTCGGCGAGCGACGTGGATGGCGACGCCCTGACGTACACCTGGGTGCAGACGGCCGGTACTCCGGTGGGCATCACCAACGCCACCTCGGCCATCGCCACCTTCACCGCGCCGGAGACGGCGACCGGTGAGACGCTGACGTTCCGCCTGATGGTGAGCGACGGCAGCTCCACCGCGAGCGACACGGTGAACGTGCAGGTCAATCCGGTGAACCGCACGCCGGCGGTGACGGCCTCGCCCGTCACGGTCAACGAGCGCACCACCGCGACCCTCATCGCCACCGGGACGGACCCGGACGGTGACACGCTGACGTACGCCTGGACGCAGCTGTCCGGCGCCGCGGTGACGCTGTCCGGTGCGAACACCGCGACGGCCACGTTCACGGCCGCCGAGGTCATCACCACCGCCACCCTGACGTTCCGGGTGACGGTGTCGGATGGCACGGCGACCGCCAGCCACGACGTGACGGTGACGGTGCTCAACGCCAACCGCGCGCCGACGGCGAACGCGGGTGCCGACGGCACCGTGGGTGCTCGCTCCGAGTACACGCTGAGCGGCGTTGGCGGTGACGCCGACGGCGACGTCCTGACGTACACCTGGGTGCAGACGGCTGGTACGCCCGTGGGCATCACCCACGCCACCACCTCTACCGCCCGCTTCACCGCTCCCGACAGTGTGGAGACGCTGACGTTCCGCCTGACCGTGAGCGACGGGACGTCCGTCGCGAGCGACTCGGTGAACGTGGCTGTCACGAGGGTCAACCGGGCTCCGTCGGTGACGGCGTCCGCGGTGACGGCCGACGAGCGGAGCACTGTCTCCCTCGTGGCCCAGGGCGTCGACCCGGATGGCGACGCGCTGACCTACGCGTGGGCGCAGCTGTCCGGCACTCCGACGGTGACGTTGGAGAACGCCAACACGGCGACCGCGACGTTCGACGCGGGTGACGTGGACGACGACGCGGAGCTCACGTTCCGCGTGACGGTGTCGGATGGTGGCGCCACCGCGAACCAGACGGTGACGGTGACGCTGCGCAACGTGAACCGTGCTCCCACGGCGAACGCGGGTGCGGCGGCTTCCGCCGTGTCCGGTACCACCGTGACGCTGGATGGCAGCGCGAGCAGCGACCCGGATGGCACCTCGCTGTCCTACACGTGGACGCAGATCAGCGGCCCGTCCGTGGCGCTGTCCAACGCGGTCTCCGCCCAGCCGTCCTTCACCGCTCCGTCGGTGGAGGCGCAGCGCGACCTGGTGTTCAGCCTGGTGGTGAACGACGGTGCGGCCAGCAGCGCGGCCTCCCTGGTGGTCATCACCATCAACCCGGCGGCCATCCCCAACCGGTCTCCGGTGGTGACGGCGTCCGCGGTGACTGCCGACGAGCGGAGCACCGTCTCCCTCGTGTCGCAGGCCTCCGATCCGGATGGCGACACGCTGACCTACGCGTGGACCCAGCTGACGGGCGCTACCGTGGAGCTGCAGAACGCCGACGCGGCGACCGCGACGTTCGATGCGGGTAACGTGGACGACGACGCGGTGCTCACGTTCCGTGTGACGGTGTCCGACGGCACCTTCGATGCGACCCAGGACGTGACGGTGACGGTGCGCAACGTGAACCGTGCTCCCACGGCGAACGCGGGTACGGCGGCCTCCGCCGTGTCCGGTGCCACCGTGTCGCTGAACGGCGGCGCGAGCAGCGACCCCGACGGCGCCACGCTGACGTACCAGTGGACGCAGGTCAGCGGGCCGGCGGTGACGCTGTCCAACGCCACGGCCGCCCAGCCGACGTTCACCGCTCCGACGGTGACGGCCGAGCGCGACCTGGTCTTCGCCCTGGTGGTGAGCGACGGTGCGGCCAGCAGCACGGCCTCCCTGGTCGTCATCACCATCACCGCGCCGCCGGTTCCGAACCGTGCGCCCGTGGTGACGGCGTCCGCGGTGACGGCCGATGAGCGGAGCACTGTCTCCCTCGTGGCCCATGCCACGGATGCGGACGGCGACACGCTGACCTACGCGTGGACCCAGCTGACGGGCACCACCGTGACGCTGCAGAACGCCAACACGGCGACCGCGTCGTTCAGCGCGGGCGAAGTGGATGACGACGCGGCGCTCTCGTTCCGCGTGACGGTGTCCGACGGTGACGCCAACGTGAACGCGACGGTGACGGTGACGGTGCGCAACGTGAACCGTGCTCCCACGGCGAACGCGGGTGCGGCGGCTTCCGCCGTGTCCGGTGCCACCGTGACGTTGGACGGCAGCGCGAGCAGCGACCCCGATAGCACCACGGTGACGTACCTGTGGACGCAGATCAGCGGTCCGGCCGTGACGCTGTCCGAGGCCACGGCGGCTCAGCCGACCTTCACCGCTCCGACGGTGACGGCCGAGCGCGACCTGGTGTTCAGCCTGGTGGTGAACGACGGGGCGGCCAACAGCTCGGCCTCCCTCGTCGTCATCACCATCACCGCGGCGCCGGTGGAGAATGTCGCTCCGGTGGCCAAGGCCCGCATCATCCTCAATGGCAGCCAGACGTCGATGACCCTCGACGGCTCGGCTTCCTCCGACGCGAATGGCGATGCCCTGACCTACAAGTGGGAGCAGACGGGCGGCCCGGGCGTGACGCTCAACGAGTCGACCAAGGCGGTGCTCAACGTGGACGTTCCGGAGCTGGATGACGACAGCGCCACGTTCACGTTCAAGCTGACGGTGAAGGACAGCCACAACGCCACCCACAGCGTCACGGTGGCGGCCACGGCCACCCCGGATGATGGGGGTGGTTGCTCGTCCACGGGCGCGGGTGCTCCGGCGGGCATGCTCGCCCTGGCGCTGCTCAGCCTGCTGCACCGTCGTCGTCGCGTGAACTGAGCCGGAAGCCGCCTCCTCTCGGGGAGGCGGTCTCCTCTGGGGACGGGTGCCTGACAGGCCCGGACCCGGAGGCTCTCCAGCGGTTCGAGCATTCTTGAAGTCCGACGGCCGGCATCCTCTCGCGAGGGTGTCGGCCGTTGTTCATTCCGGCGTCGTTCGCGGGACAACGTTCGTGGGGGCGAAGTGACGAGCCCCCGCCGCGTGACGGTGACTGGTGCACGAATCCGCCGCGCGGCGCACGGGTGGCCATCCGCGCTGGGGCAGGCTCGGCTCCCGTGTGGCTCGACCGGGCCGCCGCCTCCCGTCCATGTTCCCACTCGCCTCGGCCGCGCCGCCGTTCCTGCAAGAGATTGTCATCCTGATCGCCGCGGGCGCGGTGATGGCCTACGTGGGCCATCGCTTCAGGCTGGTGCCGATCGTCGGCTTCCTCCTCGCGGGCGCGCTGATTGGACCCAACTCCCTGGCCCTGGTGAAGGACCTGGAGCTGGTGAACTCCGCCGCTGAACTCGGCGTCATCCTCCTGCTGTTCAGCATCGGCCTGGAGTTCAGCCTGGAGAAGCTGGCCCGGCTCAAGCTGCTCCTCTTCGGCGGCGGAGGGCTCCAGGTGGGGCTGGCGTCCGTGGGGATGATGGGCTTGCTCATGCTGTTCGGCGTGGCGTGGCGGCCCGCGCTGTTCACCGGCTTCCTCGTCGCGCTGTCCTCCACCGCCATCGTCCTCAAGCTGCTCGGAGACAGGGGAGGGACCTCGTCCGACGTGGGGCAGGTGTCCCTGGGGCTGCTCATCTTCCAGGACCTCGCCGTGGTGATGATGGTGCTGCTCGTCCCCATCCTGGCGGGGAAGGGCGACTCACCGCTCCACTTTGTGTGGGCCTTCGCCAAGGCGCTCGGCATCATCGTCGCGGTGCTGGTGGTGGCGCGGCGGCTGATGCCCCGGCTGCTGGAGGTGGTGGCGCGCACGTGCTCACCGGAGCTGTTCCTGCTCACCGTCATCGCGGTGTGCTTCGGCACGGCGTTCCTCACCAGCCTCGCGGGCGTGAGCGTGTCCCTGGGCGCCTTCCTCGCGGGACTGGTCGTCAGCGAGAGCCGCTTCAGCGAGCACGCCTTCGGAGAAATCCTCCCGCTCCAGATTCTCTTCAGTGCGACGTTCTTCGTCTCCGTCGGCATGTTGCTGGACGTGGGCTTCCTCGTGGCGCACCTGCCCGTGGTGTTGCTGGCCATCGTCGCGGTGCTCGTCGTGAAGGCCGTGACGACGGCCATCAGCGTGCTGGCGCTCGGCTATCGCCCGCCGGTGGCGGTGGAGAGCGCGCTGCTCCTGGCTCAAGTGGGGGAGTTCTCCTTCGTGCTGGAGCGCAGCGGACGGCGCCTGGGGTTGTTTCCCGCGGGCCTCCCCGAGGGCTCCCAGGCGTTCATCGCGGCCACGGTGATGTTGATGGTGCTCACTCCGTTGCTGTCCCGGCTGGGCATCTGGGCGGGTGGACGCCTCACCCGCAGAGGTCACAACGCGATGGCGCAGGAGGGCCCTTCCACGGACGAGTCCGAAGCCCTCGCGGCCGAGTCCTTCGCCCGCTTCGAGAACCACGTCATCGTCGCCGGCTACGGAGATGGCGCGCGCCGACTCACGCGCGTGCTGCGCGGCTCGGGCATTCCGTTCCTGGTGGCCACCTTGAGTCCCCAGGGCGCGAATGAAGCGGAGGCCGAGGGCATGGCGGTGCTTCGCGGCGACTATGCGCGTCAGCGCACGCTGCGCGTGGCGGGCGTCCAACGCGCGAAGCTGTTGATGGTCGTCGACGACGAGGTCGCCATGGCCCACCGCGTGGTGGCGGTGGCGCGGATGGAGAATCCGACGCTGCGACTGGTGGCTCGCGTGCGCACGGTCGCGGACGTGGAGCCGATGAACGAGGCCGGCGCGGACGTCGTCGTGTGCGAGGAGCTGGAGAGTCTGGTCGCCGTGCTGACCTCGCTTCTCGAGGACTATCAACAGTCCCCCGAGGAGATCGAGGACCATGAGGACGCCGTGCGGCGCTCCGGCTACGCGGCGCTGCGACTGGCGGGCTCGCTGGAGAAGCCGCTGCTCGTCTGCGCCCTGGAAGAAGACTGCCTGGGCTCTCGCCGCGTGACGGTCCGCCCGGGTGCGCCCATCGTCGGACAGACGGTGGAGGCGCTGGTCCAGCGAGCCGGTGGGGCACTCAAGGTCCTGGAGCTGCGAAGGGAAGGGGTGCCGCTGTCGCGAGTGGAGCCGCACACGCGGTTCGAGGTCGGTGACGAACTCGTCCTCAAGGGCTCGGTCACGGCCTTCGAGCGCGGCGCGGAGTTGTTCCGCTCACCGCCTCCCGAAGGACTCGAGGTGGAGGCCGGGCCACCGGAGAACGTCGCGCCCCGCACGGCGGCGGAGCTCATCGACACGCAGGCCACCATCGAGTTCCATCCGAGCGCGGGCACGGGGCCTTGTGCCCACCTGGACCAGCTCCGTCCCGTGCGGCCCCGGACGCGGGGGTGCGAGGAGTGTCTCAAGCTCCATGACACCTGGGTTCACCTGCGGCTGTGCATGACGTGCGGCCACGTGGGCTGCTGCGACGACTCCAAGAACAAGCACGCGACGGGGCACTTCCACGAGACGACACATCCCCTCATCCGTTCGCTGGAGCCCGGTGAGAGCTGGGGCTGGTGCTACCTCGACGAGGTCCAGCTCGAAAGCGAGCCCGCGCCGGTAGGGAAGTGAGCGCCGCGCGGCTCCAGGCTCAGAGCGGCCTCACGTGCTCGGCGAGTCGCCCCGTGGCGATGAGCTCCTGGAGTTCGTCTCCCATCCGCTCGCTCTCGGAGACCACCTGATTCCAGGCGCGGATTCGCGCGGTGTCGGTCATCCGCTCGAAGTCGACACGGTCCGGAATCTTTCCACCGGGCAGCCTCGCCACCAGCTCGGGGGACGGGGAGATGAGCAGCGCCCTGCGGAAGTTCTCCGGCCGCGCCCGTCGCCAGCGCAGGGCCTTGTCGAACCAGCCGGGCACCACATACGGATAGAAGTGCGGGTACAGCACCAGTCCCTCACCAGGACCGAAGTCCAGGTCCAGGTGGTAGTCGATGACGCCACCATCCCGGTACACCCCTGGATGCGCGCCGGGGATGCGCACGCCACTCAACACGAGCGGAATCGAGCCCGAGGCGATGAGCGCCGGCTTCAGGTTCTCCGCCGTCAGGGGCAGGTGGACGGACGGCAAATCCTTCTGTCCCGCGAAGGGCGTCGTGTCGCCGGCTGTGTCGAAGATGACGCGGCGCAAGTGGAGGCTCAGGCTCTTGCGGCTCACCACATTGCCCATCGCGCACAGCGCCAGGCCCAGGAGCTGGACGCGCGGATGCTCGACACCCAGGGGACCTCGACACAGCGCGGTGACGATGTGCAGCCGCGCCCACGGATGGTGGAGGATCTCCTTCAGGCCATCATCTCCCAGGAGCGCATCGAGGATGCGCTCGCTCGTCTCGCTCACCAGGGAGGGCGAAGGCTTGGGCGGATAGCGCTGGTCGATGTACGCCGCCTCGAAGCGCCGCAGCGCGGACACCGGGTCGTTCTGGGCCAGACACGCCAGTCGCCAGCTGCCGATGGAGCTGCCAATCAAGTGCAGGGGGCGGGTGCGTCCCTTGAAGAGCTCGCCGAACAGGGCGCGGTCCAGCCCGGCCAGCACCAACCACTTGGGGCCACCGGAGGCTCCAGGCACCACATCCACGTCGTCACCGCGCAGCCCCCGCGCACGCAGCAGCCGCAGCGCGTCAGGTCCCGCCAGAAGCGTCAGATTCGAGGCCATGTCGGGGTTGCACCGTAACAGGAGCGGGTGGGTTGCGCGGGACTTCCGTGCTCGGGCCCGCATGGCTTGCGACAATCCATGCGCCACTGCTGTACTGCGCGCGCCCCCATGAAAAAGCCCACGCCTTCCGGACATCGCTCCTGGGAAATGAGTCGGCGCGCCTTCCTCGGTGGCTCGGCCGCTGTCACGGCCCTGGCCACGGTGGACGCCACCGCGAACCCGCCGGGGCACGCTGCTCCTTCCTCCAGTCCGTTCGAACTGGAGGAGGCCACCATCGTCGACCTCCAGGCCGGCATGCGCGAAGGGAAGTACACCGCGCACGGCCTCACGGAGCGCTACCTGGCGCGCATCGCGGCCATGGACAGCACCGGCTCGCTGCCGCTCCTGTCCGTCATCGAGCTGAATCCCGACGCGCTCGCCATCGCCCAGGCGTTGGACCTGGAGCGCAAGGAGAAGGGCGCTCGCGGTCCGCTGCATGGCATCCCCGTGCTCATCAAGGACAACATCGCGACGGCGGACCGGATGCAGACCACCGCGGGCTCGCTCGCGCTCGTCGGTGCCGTGCCCTCGCGAGATGCGTTCGTCGTCGAGCGCCTGCGCGCCGCGGGCGCTGTCATCCTCGGCAAGACAAACCTCAGCGAGTGGGCCAACTTCCGCTCCACGCGCTCCGCCAGCGGCTGGAGTGGACGCGGCGGCCAGTGCCGCAATCCGTATGCGCTGGACAGGTCGCCTTCGGGCTCCAGCTCGGGCTCGGGCGCCGCGACGGCCGCGAACCTCTGTGTCGTGTCCGTGGGCACGGAGACGGATGGCTCCATCGTGTCGCCCGCCGCGGCGTGCTCGCTCGTGGGACTCAAGCCGACGGTGGGACTCGTCAGCCGCTCGGGAATCATCCCCATCTCTCACAGTCAGGACACCGCGGGCCCGATGACGCGCACGGTGGCGGATGCCGCCGCGCTGCTCACCGTGCTCGCCGGCGTCGATGCCTCCGACGTGGCGACCGCCGCGAGCCAGGGCCGCACGGGACTGGATTACACGAAGTTCCTCGACGCCGACGGGCTGAAGGGCGCGCGCATCGGCGTCCCTCGCGAGCGCTTCTTCGGCTACCACGCCGCCACCGACGCGCTGGTGGAGCAGGCCCTGGAGGTCATGAAGTCGAAGGGCGCCATCCTCGTCGACCCGGCCTCCATCCCCAACGCGGCGAAGCTGGACGAGCCCGAGTTCGAGGTGCTGCTCCACGAGTTCAAGGCAGGCGTGGAGTCGTGGCTCGCGAGCCTGGGCGGCACGACGAAGCTGCGCACCATCGCGGACCTCATCCGCTTCAACGAGGAGCACCAGGACTCGGAGATGCCGTACTTCGGGCAGGAGCTGCTGCGTCAGGCGCAGGCCCGCGGACCGCTCTCCGATGCGAAGTACCTCAAGGCCCTGGCCTCCAGTCGCAGGCTGTCACGCGCGCAGGGCATCGACGAGGTGATGCGCAAGCACCAACTGGACGCGCTCGTCGCGCCCACGCAGGCGCCTCCAGGGCTCATCGACCTGGTGAACGGCGACCACTGGCTGGGCAGCAGCTCCACCCCCGCCGCCGTCTCCGGCTACGCCACCCTCACCGTGCCCGCGGGCTACGTGCGCGGGCTGCCCGTGGGGCTGTCGTTCATCGGTCGCGCATGGAGCGAGCCCACGCTGCTCAAGCTCGCCCATGCCTACGAACAGGCCACGCGGCACCGACGTCCGCCTGGCTTCGTTCCCACCGCGGACCTGCGCCTCGTCGCCGGGCGCTGAGTCCTCGCCACGCTCAGGGCGACGCAGCCCAGGGAAGCGTCGCCTGCATCACCGCCTCGTGCAGCGCGGCCGTGCGCAGATGGCTGAAGCGCTGGTAGTCCGGGTCGTTCACCATCTCCAGGAACGCCGCACGGCTCGGGTAGCGCACCAGCATCACCGCGTCCCAGGTCTGCCCTGGCTCCGCCACCAGCGCGGTGGAGCCGTCGCCCGCGTAGAGGGGCTGCGCGCCTGCCTTGATCATGAACGGCATGATGGCGTTCGCATACTCCGCGAACGAGGCCCGTCCCCCCTCCTTGAACCGCACCAGGTTCATCATCACCAGCGGCCCCCCGGGGTCTTCCTGGATGAAGCGCTGAACGTCGGTGCCCTGCGGATCGACAGCCACGGTGCCTCCTGAAAATCGAATCGGTCCGCCCCCCATCGAGACGGCGTGTCATTGTCGCTCAGTCTCACCGTACGGTGAACCCGGAACAGGACAGACCCGGGAGCCCCAGAAACTGGGGCCCACGCCACCCACGGCGAGCGCGCCGCGGAAGCCAGGCTCCGTCTCGACACGCCCGCCGCCCGCCTCACGTGGGATGCCGAAGCGATTCAGGCCCGCCGTGTCGGGTCCATCCGGAGGGCTCCACGCGGGCCGTTGAAGGCTCGTTCAGGTGTTTCCGGTGTCGGTGCGCTCGCGCTGAGCATCCAGGTAGGCGGCGAAGCCCGCCTTGGACTGGATGCGGAAGGGCGGCAGTCGCGCGAGTGCGTTGGGCGCGAAGACGTATTGCTCGCAGACGAGGCTCGCGCGCTGCGAGTCGTCCCGCGCGCCGAGGAAGGGCTGCACCTCGTGCTGGAGATGTCCCTGGAAGTGCACCAGCAGCCCGGGCCGTGGCCGCACCTCGCCCACGTCGCGATTGTCATGCAGCAGGCGAAGCGCTCCGCCGCGCGCGCCCGCGGGCATCTGGAGATACAGGACGCTCACGTGTCGAGGCGTGGCCTCCGGGACGCCGCTGGGCCCCTGCAACGTCGCGTCGATGTGTCGGCCCACGCCCTTGCCCGCGTCGAGCAACAGCAGGTTCAGATAGAACGCGTTGGGCGTTGGCTGGCGCGAGCCGAACAACCGCTCCCTCCACGGTCTCAAGCCGCGCGCGCTCTCCGGCGCCAGCACCCGCGCGAGATACGCGCGCAGGAACGGGAAGCGCGCCTCCAGGGTGCTCCTTCCTTCATGTGTGAAGATGAAGGCGAAGCCCCGACTCGCCTGGAACGTGCCCATCAGCGGGCTGCGGGCCACGAAGCGAGAGCCCAGCAGTGCGTCTCGCAGGGACTCCAGCTCCACGGGGGGGAGGGCTTGACGGTGGGTGATGTAGGGGCGCACGACAAAAGG
>NZ_JABUMQ010000149.1:0-25776 GCF_013336645.1 Myxococcus sp. CA039A
GTGGAGTACTGGCCCTGTGCCTCACCCACTGCGCGACCTCACCCACGGCCTCGCGCACGGCCCCACCGCCACAGGTCCCTGAAACGCCCACCGTGGCCTCGGATGGCCGCGTGCACGCCCGACCCCATGCGGCGACCACCGAGCCAGGGCCGCTGGGGCTGCATCCGCTGGGCCTTGGTGGCGCGCGGGACGGACTGCTCTACGTGCCTCGCTCCTATCGTCCGGAGCAGCCCGCGGCGCTGATGCTGGTGTTGCACGGCGCGAGGGGAAACGCGGGACAGATGCTGGAGGCGATGCAGGCGTTCGCGGAGGCCGAAGGCCTCATCCTGTTGATACCGGAGTCGCGAGGCGTGACGTGGGACCACAAGCTGGCCACCCCGGGCGCGGACCTGGCATTCCTCGACCGGGCCCTGGCCCATGTCTTCGCGCGCTATGCCGTGGCGAAGGAACGTCTCTCCGTCGCGGGCTTCTCGGATGGGGCGTCGTATGCGCTGGCGCTCGGCATCCTCAACGGAGACCTGTTCCCGCGCATCCTCGCCTTCTCACCCGGGTTCGTTCACGCGGCTGAGCCTCGAGGCGTGCCGCGCGTCTTCATCTCCCACGGGGACAAGGACGCGGTGCTCCCCGTCGAGCAGGCGGGCCGGCGCATCGTCGCCGAGCTGGGTGCCGCGGGCTTCGACGTGCGCTACCACGAGTTCGCGGGCGGCCACTCCCTTCCCGCAGACGTCCTCCGCGTCGCCGCGCAATGGCTTCGCGAGACGACCGCGCCCGTGAGCGCGGAGTGACTCACGGGCGGGGCTTCCGTTCAGCTCACAGCCACTTCGGACGAACCCAGTCCAGGAGGCCATCCTTGGCGCGCTTGAAGGGCTCCGTCACGTTGTCCCAGACCTCCTTGCCCGCGTCCTTCACGCCGTCGACAACCTTGTCCTTGAGCTCCTTCAACTCCCCCGTGGCCTTGGAGAAGTCCCAGTTCGGGTCGCCCTTGCCCTCGCGCAGTTGCTTCACCGCGTCGTCGAGGTAGGCAGTGTGGTCCTTGCCGCCTTCGCCGACGAACGGGCGCTTGCCGTCGAAGTAGCCCTGTTTGACGGCGTCCTGGATGATCTCGCCCTGCTGCTCGGGGTTGAGGTCTCCCCACTTCTTGCCGGACTTGATGCCCTCTTCCCAGTTGTAGCCCTGCCCCGCGCTCTGGGCGACCAGGGCCTTGGCCGCGTAGTCCGCGCCATGGTTCTGGTATTGCCAGACGTGGGTGGCCTCGTGGGTGAGGAGGTCCTTGGAGGGCGGGAAGTTGGACGAGCCGTCCTGCTTCGTCGGGTTGACGAGAATCTTGTTCCCCACCGTGAAGGCGGGCGTGTAGCGCGTGAGGTTGTCGAAGAGCGCGGCCGGGCCGTTGACCACGCTGACCTTGTCCAGGTCCACGCTGTCGCCGAAGACGCCCTTCAAGTCCTTCTTCTGCGCGTCCGTCAGCGCCTGACCCTCGACCTTGTCGGCCGCATCCTGGACCTTCTTGAGGAGCTCCTTGCCGGGGATGGGCACGGAGGGAATGAAGTCATCCACGATGTTCCGGGTCACCGCCTGCGCCACCGGCTTCGCCTGCGGCTTGGGCGCTACTTCTTCCTCGGGCCGGCGGTAGACAGGCTGACGCTTCTCGATACGAACAGGGGCCATTGCGTGACTCCTCTTGGGGAGGGGGGCTGAGTCATTTGAATTGTCTGAAGTTGCCTCCGCTTTGTTTCCTCAAATTGTGAGATGTGTGAGTCCATGACGACGCCACCGCCCGAGTCCCTCCCTTTTCCGGAGAGTCTCTGCCATCGCTGCGCGGCGCCCCCGCGCTATGTCCAGACGCGGACCTCCGTCTTCATCATGTGCCCGCTGTTGCCCGGGAAGTATCCGCCGCAGCCGGTGCGGGCTTGCGCGCTCTTCCGCCCCGCGGAATCCAATCCCAGTTGAAATGGATGAGGGCAACGGAGGGAGCAAGCCCTCGTTGTCGCGGGCAGGTGGGCGAGGAGGGTAATTGCGAGTGCTTCCGGCCGTCCCCAACTGTGGCGCGCAGTCCAGTCACTGGGAGGAGGGACTTGATGGTCGCCAGGAAGAGCACGCGCGCCTCGACGCGCACCCGTACGATGACGCCCCGGAAGAAGCGGA
This sequence comes from Myxococcus sp. CA039A, assembly GCF_013336645.1. Classification (NCBI taxonomy): domain Bacteria; kingdom Pseudomonadati; phylum Myxococcota; class Myxococcia; order Myxococcales; family Myxococcaceae; genus Myxococcus; species Myxococcus sp. CA039A. The sequence continues at coordinate 2,143 of NZ_JABUMQ010000149.1, forward strand.
CCGTTTCCCGCACGAGCCGCGCCAAGCCGCGTCGTGTCAATGCGACGAGTCGGCGCCGCGTGGGGGCCCGAGTCACCACGGCCAGCAGCAGGTACACGCGGCCCGCGCTGAGGGAGCGCATCAAGAAGCGCCTCATGGCGGGCACCCGAGGCGGACGCGCGGGCCAGTGGAGCGCTCGCAAGGCGCAGCTTCTGGCGACGGAGTACGAGAAGGCCGGGGGCGGCTATCGCGGCCGGAAGACGGGCACCCAGAAGTCGATGGTGGCGTGGACCCGCGAGGCGTGGGGGACTCGGACCGGCGGCACACGTGCGCGTCGCGGGGCCACCACCGCTCGCTACCTGCCGAAGGAGGCGTGGGGCCGGCTCAGCGCGCGGCAGAAGCAGGCAACGGACCGCCGCAAGCGGATGGCGTCGCGTCGCGGGCAACAGTACGTGGCGAACACGCCTGCCGCGCGTCGCGCTCGCAAGATGGCGTCACGGCGATGACGCCCAGGAGTCCCGCCGTGGGGTGATGCACGGCGGGCTCCCGGTTCAGGGGCAGTGTCACGAAGGTCCCTGGAAACGCCACTCGAGGCGACGGGCGCGGTGCCACTTTGGGAGGAGGCGTGTTGGCTTCTCTCCACTCGTCCTTCGCGCGGCCGTGTTGTTCGCGGACGTGGAGCCTCAGGCCGCCTCGGGTGAGGAGGGCTGGAAGTTCGGCGCGACGATTCGGGCGAGCTGGGGCATCCGGCCGTGTTTGCACTCCACGAGGAATGCGTGGAGCGACTCCGCGGACAGGCCGTGCAGCATGAGGCGGAAGCCCGCGCGCAGCGTCGTCAGGGGCACCATGGGGTGGCGGTTGTTCACCAGCGCGACGAGTCCTGGTGCCTGGAGCAGCGTGGCCACGTAGATGGCGATGGTCTCGTCCAGTTGCAGCGAGTTGCTCGCGCGCCAGAAGTCCCGGTCGGTGAGGAACAGTTGGTAGACAGGGGTGAAGACCTCAATCGCGGACTGGAGGTCGAGGAAGTTCGTCCACCGGTTGGGCAGCTCCTCCAGGGGGAACTCGTCCGACACGCCGCTGAAGTCCAGCCGCGTGGGAGGGGTGAGCGTCTTGCCCTGGTCTCTGAGCGCGCGGTTCAGGCGGATGACGAAGTTGAAGAGGTTGAGGTCGTGGTTGAGGAAGATCTCATCCTTGACGTGCTCCAGGTTCGTCGGACGGATGGGGCTGGTGGGGACGTTCAGCTCCTTCGTGTTCCGGGCGATGAAGTCGAGAATCTCCGAGCCCACGTGGAAGTGACGGAGGATGAGGAAGTTCGCCTCGGGGCTGACCCAGACGCGCAGGCCCCAGGCGAGCAGCCGGTGCAGCCACTTCGACGAGGTGAAGCGGTTGGGGATGAAGATCTTCATCACCTGGAAGAGGACGATGTACATCCGGGCGAGTGGCCGGACGACGGGCAGCAGGAACTGTCGTGAGCGCGAGCGCTGGTCCACGAGCAGGGCCGCCTTGGTGCGCTCATGCATGGGCAGGCTGCGGTCCAGGAACAGCGCCACCCAGGGGTCCGGGTCCCTCGGGTCATGCGGTTGATTGTTCAGCAGCTCGATGGGGTCCATGGCTCACTGGGACAGCGGGACACGTTGGGTCCGCACAATAGACTGGCTGCATGTGTGGAGGGTCCACATCGCAAGACCCTCTGCTCCGGCCAGAGGTGGCTCTGGCTCCAGGACAAGGAGTAGCCCGCGCCGGAGCCCCTCCACGCCTCAGACATTCCCCAGCTCCTCCAGCTGAAGCAGGTACAGGCGCGCTGTCACCTTCGCGGTCTTCACGATGCGCGCGGCCAGCTCCGGAGTGAGGATGCCCGAGCCGAGCGCTCCGTCCAGTCTGTCCAGGTGCGTGGCGTCGTTGTCGCCGTGGTAGAGGAAGAAGCGCACCTGCTCGTCTTCCAGCGAGAGCTGCTCCCGGATGGCCATGCCCCAGCGCCGCGCCACGCGACTGCCCAGGCCCTCGATGATGAACATCGCGCCCAGCAGGTCGAACGGATTCTCCTGGCTGGCGCGGTGGAACATCCACGCCGACAAGGCCTCACTGCCGATGTTCTTAGGCGCGCGGGTGATGGCCTCGTGCGTACCACCGACCGACACATAGTGCCGCTCCAGCATCTCGTAGTCCCGATGCTCATCCCGCGCGTGGCGGATGAAGGACGAGCGCAGCGCCAGATGCTCGGCGGTGATGCTCGACGCCGCGCGGGCAATCCAGCGCGAGCCCTCCACCACCTGCTGCCGCATGTTGATGAGCAGCTCGCGGTAGTCCTCCACCGTGAAGACGCCACGTGACAGCTTGTCGAGCACCGGCACACGCTGGAGCTTCGCCTCGAAGTCCACCCAGACACGCGTCAGCTCGCGCACCAGCTTCTCTCGGACCGGGTCTCCGCCCTCCTTGGGGCTCAGGGGCAACGGCCCCAGCTCCTCGGTGGCTCCGTTCGCCGGTGTCTCGGGGCCCGACACGATGTTCTGCGTGTTGGCCGCCGGAGTTGTGACGCCCACGTCGGGGACGACGGCTCGGCCCGGAGCAACGACAGTGAGCATCGCATAGCAGGCGATGAAGCCGCCGCTCTCCGGGACCATGCAGAAGATGCGCTGACCCGGGCGCACGCGGCCCTCGTTCACCAGCTCCTCCAGCATGAGGAAAATGGACGCGCAGCCGGTGTTTCCGCGCGTGGAGAGGTTGGTGAACCACCGCTCCTCGGGGATGCGCACGCCGCCCCGCTCCAGCAGCTTGACGATGGGCTGCTTGAAGAAGTGCGAGGAGTAGTGGATGCAGAACCAGTCCACCTCGTCCGGCTTGAGCCGGCCCTGGTCCATCAACGCGAAGAACCCATCCACGCCCAGCCCTACCAGCGACTCCAGCCGGCGGATGTCCTGCTTGATGTTGAAGGCCCCCGACGCGGCGGCCTCGGCGAACGTGGGCGAGTCAATCCACCCCGGCCCGAAGCCTCCATCGGCACCTCGGTTCGCTCCCACGTACATGCCCAGTTCGTGCCGGTTCGCATGGGAACGGATGTCCATCCACTCCACCTTGAGGCTGGGCCGGGTGGGGTGCGGTCGGTCCTGCACCACCGCGGCGCCCGCGCCGTCGGAGAGCATCCAGCGCAGGAACTCCGCCTCGAACGGCACGGTGTCCTCACCCGTGACTTCCTCGTAGTGGCTGGCCTTCAGCAGCCGGCTCACCAATTCGCTGGCGCAGACGACGGCGCGTCGAGCCTCTCCGCTGGCGACCTGGAGGGTGGCCGCCCGCAGTGCCTGCATACCGCTGGAGCAGATGCCATGAAGCGAGGCCACCTCGCACGCGGGCCCGCCCAGTGCACGGTGCACCTGACTGGCGAAGCCCGGCAGCACCAGGTCCGCCTGCGTGGTCGCGGTGACCAGCAGGTCCATCTCGTTCAATGAAATGGGCGAGCGCGACAGCGCATCATGGATGGCGTGGACCGCCAGGTCCCAGTTCCTGAACAGGCTGCGCTGCTCACGGTCGATGGCGTAGTGGCGCTGGGTGATGCCGTTCTGCGACAGGACGCGGGCCCGGGCCCGGGAGGGACGTCCTCGAACCTTGCCGAGATAGTCCTCCATCTGCTCGTTGGAGATGGGCTCGCCCGGCAGGAACTTCCCGAGGCTCGTGATGAAGGCGTCGTGGGGCATGGCCGGACCATATGTCGTCATGCCACGGGAGTCCCTGGGGCTCCTGTGCCGGGGAGGTGGCGCTTCAGGTCAGCCGGGACTTGAGTCGCGCCGCATACCGACGGCTCATGGAGAGCGGCGCCCCCGCGCCCCGGACGTGGACGCGAAATCCCTCGTCGCCTTCGCTCTCCACGCGCTCCACGCAGCCCAGGTTGATGATGGTGCCCCGGTGGATGCGGACGAAGTGCTTCTCCGGCAGCCGCGCTTCCCACTCCGAGAGCGGGCGGGGGAGCAGATGGCGCTGGCCGTCACGCGTCACCAGCTCCGAGTAGTCCCCGGCGCTGCACACGGCCGAGAGGTCCGAGACTTGAATGAAGCGCACCCGGCGCTCCCCGGACAGGAAGAGGTGGTCATCGAGCGCCAGCGGCCGAGGCGCTTCCACCGGTGTCGCGGGCATCGCGCGTTGGAGCACCCGGTCCACCGTGGCGCGCAGGCGCTGCGGGTGCACGGGCTTGAGCAGGTAGTCCAGGGCGTTGACCTCGAAGGCTCGCAGCGCGTGCGCGTCGTAGGCGGTGACAAAGACGACCTGGGCCCGGACCTCCACGCGCGACAGCAGGTCGAAGCCCGAGGCGCCCGGCATCTGCACGTCGAGGAATAGCACGTCGGGGTCCAGCTCCGCGATGCGCTGCGCGGCCTCGTCCGCGTCCGCCGCTTCGCCCACCACCTCCAGCTCCGGGTGGGGCTTGAGCAGCTTGCGCAGTTCGTTGCGCGCCAGTCGCTCGTCATCCACCAGCAGCACTCCGAGCTTCGCGCTCATGCCGCCTCCCGCCGTGCCAGCTCCACATGAAGGGAGGCCTTCACCCAGCCGCCATCCGCGCCCACGGTGAAGCGATGCCGGCCCGGGTACGCGTGCTCCAGTCGCTCGCGGACATTGGCAAGGCCAGTGCCGGTGCTCTCGGGCCGAGACGTCGGCTCGCGCCATGAGCCAGTGTTGGCCACCTCGACCTCCAGCGTGTCGCCCTGTCGCGAAGCTCGAATGCGCAGCTCCAGCGGTCCCTTCTGACTGTCGAGTCCGTGCTTCACCGCGTTCTCCACCAGGGGGTGAATCAGGAAGCCCGGCAGCCGTGCCTCTTCCGCGCCGGGCCCCACGTCGAACGTGACGCGCAGCCGTTCCTCGAAGCGGATGCGCTGAATCTCCAGGTAGCTGCGAATCGCGCGCAGCTCCTCTCCGAGCGGCACCTCCCGCTCTCGCGTCTCCAACAGTGAGTAGCGGAAGAAGTCGGCCAGCTCCGTGATCATCTGCCTCGCGCGTCCGGGCTCCTCGTCCACGAGCGCGCGGATGGAGTTGAGCGCGTTGAAGAGGAAGTGGGGGTTCACTTGATAGCGAAGCATCTGCCAGCGTGCCTCGGTGGCGAGCGACAGGGCTCGCAGCGCGCGCTCCCGCTCCGCCTCCAGGTCGAGCCGGTAGGCATTGCCCAGGAACAGCGCGCTCCACGCCAGGAGGACGATGGTGCAGTTGAGCGCATCGTGCGTGAAGGCCGGATGGAACACGGGGACCAGCCCGAAGCTCCAGCGCAACAGCCCCAGCCACACCACGGCCAGCAGCGAAGAGAGCGTCAGGCCCACCGTGCCCAGCACCCAGGCCGGTGCGCGCCGCGCCCACAGCCGTGAGAGCACCCTCGCCATCGTCAAGCTGATGCCCAGGCCCAGCAGGGAGCGCACCAGCTTCAGTCCGATGACGAAGAGGTGCTCCTTCGTGCCGCCATGCTCCAGGTTGGGGATGGACAGGACATAGCCGGCGAGCGCGTACGCCCCCCAGCCCCAGAGCTGGACCTTCCAGAACCGAGCACCAAGCCGCATGCTCGGGGTTCTAGCGCTTCTGGATGTGAACCACCTTGTTGATGATCTTCCAGGCGCCGTCGGTCTTGATGACGGTGAGGTAGTCCGTCATGAACGCGTCGGGGTGGTCGAGCTCGACCTTGGCGACGCCCACGTCACCGGTGACGTCCAGGCTGACCAATCGGCGCTTGCGCTTCGCTTCGTCCGCGGCGGGCTTCCCGTTCACACCCGCGAGGTACTCGGCGGTGGTCTTCCTCACGAGCGCTCCATCCCGGTTGAGGAACATCTTCATCTCGTCGTGCATGGCCTCCCGGAAGGGGGCCACCTGTCCGGTGGCGTGGCCTTTCAGATAGAGCTCCACGGCGCGTCGCGCGCCAGCCTCGTCTTCCGAAGGGGCGGGCGTGCCGAGCGCGCTGCCCGAGGCGAGTACCGCTCCCACGATGACCGAGCCCACGGCGACCGCGTTCCTGAGGTGCTGCTTCATGGGGTGTCTCCTGTTTGCGTCGAGGTGTCGGCGACAGGGGTAACGGAGACTCGCCTGTCCGCACAGCGCGCTTCTTCCAACGGCGTCAGACACCGCTGGACGGTGCTGGCAGGCGACGAGCGGCGCGCCAGGCGCCGCCGGTTCCCACGAAAAGCGCACCGAGAAATCCCGATTTATGTCTCCTACCTGCCAGACAGGCGGGCAGCGCGGAGCGGTACGCCTGCTTCTCGGGGCCCTGGTGGTGGAGGTGTTTCGCATAGAGTGCTGCCGCCCGAGCAGGTCGCCCCGGTTGCGACGGTTCGGGATGGTGGCGCATCGGAACATGAGGACGGGAGACGCATGGACTGCGACTGGCTCATCATCGGCTCGGGCTTCGGCGGCAGTGTCAGCGCGCTGCGGTTGACCGAGAAGGGCTACCGCGTGGTGATGCTGGAGAAGGGCCAGCGTCTGCTCGCCGCCGACTTCCCGAAGACGAACTGGGACCTGAAGCGCTGGTTGTGGATGCCACAGCTCGGCTGGCGCGGCCTGTTCAAGATGACGTTCTTCCGCCACGTCACCGTGCTGTCCGGCGTGGGGGTGGGCGGAGGCTCGCTCGTCTACGCGAACACGCTGCCCGTTCCGAAGGATGACTTCTTCGAGGCCACCTCGTGGGGGCACCTCGCGAACTGGAAGGAAGAGCTGTCCGGGCACTACCGCACCGCGCGACGGATGCTTGGCGCCACGCTCAATCCGCTCACCACGGTGCCGGACCGGGTGCTCGAGGAGGTGGGCAAGGACATCGGCCGTCAGGGCTTCGAGCCCGCCACCGTGGCGGTCTACTTCGGCGAGCCGGGCGTCACCGTGAAGGACCCCTACTTCGGAGGCGAGGGCCCGGAGCGAACCGGCTGCATCGCCTGCGGCGGCTGCATGCTTGGCTGTCGCCACGGCGCGAAGAACACGCTGGACCGGAACTACCTCCACCTCGCGGAGAAGCGCGGCCTCACGCTGCACGCTGATACCGAGGCGACGTGGGTGCGCCCGCTGCCGGAGGGTGGTTACGAAGTGGAGGCGCGCCAGGGCACCGGCCTGTTCTCCCGGAAGACGCTGCGCTTCACCGCGCGCAACGTCGTCTTCGCTGGGGGCGTGCTGGGCACCGTGGACCTGCTGCTGCGCTTGAAGGAGCGTCCGGACGGACTGCCCCGGCTGTCGGAGCGACTGGGTGACAGCGTGCGCACCAACTCCGAGGCCCTGGTGGGCATCGTGAGTGGGCACAAGGACCAGGACCTCTCGAAGGGCATCGCCATCGGCTCCATCCTGCACACCGACGAGCGCTCGCACCTGGAGCCGGTGCGCTACTCGGCGGGCTCGGGATTCTTCCGACTGCTGATGGCGCCGCAGGTGCGCGGGACGACGATGCTCACGCGGGTGGCGCGGCTCTTCGCGCTGCTCGCGCGGCATCCATTGCGCTTCCTCAAGGCCTGGTTTGTTCCGGACTTCGCGCGGCGGACGATGATTCTCCTCTACATGCGCACGCTGGAAGGGCACCTGCGCATGCGGCGCGCGAGAGGGCTGACCACCGGCCTGCGCAGGGGCCTCACCACGGGCCTCCAGTCCGGCCCCGCGCCGACCTCCAACATGCCGGAGGCCTTCGACCTGGCGAAGCGCGTGTCCGACAAGCTCGACGGCTATCCCATGACGATGGTGAGCGAGACGGTGCTGGGCATCCCCACCACCGCGCACATCCTGGGTGGCTGCTGCATGGGAGACTCGGCGGAGACGGGCGTGATCGACCATCGCCACCGCGTCTTCGGCTACGAGGGCCTGTACGTGGTGGATGGCTCGGCCATCTCCGCCAATCCGGGCGTCAACCCTTCGCTCACCATCACCGCGCTCGCCGAGCGCGCGATGACGTTCATCCCAGCCGCGCACGCAGGCGACGAAGTGAAGAGGACCGTGTCGCCGGGTGTGTCGGAGACGGCGCCGCAGCTCACGCGCTGAGTTTGGGTTCAATCCCGGCAGTACACGCGGGCGACAGCGCCGTCGATGGAGTGACGGCGCCGCCCTCCCGCAACTGATGCGCTGACGACGGCTACAGGCGGACCTGGAGCTCGTAGCGGCGGTTCTTCGCCTTCTTCGCCTCGGTGTTGTCCGGCTTCACCAGGGGGCGATCCGCGCCCAGCCCCACGGCGGTGATTTCGCTCCGGGAGATGCCTCGGGCGACCAGCTCCTTGACGATGGCCTCCGCGCGCTGCTCGCTGAGCTGCTTGTTCTTCGCGGCGTCACCCGTCGAGTCGGTATGGCCAGAGACCTCGAACTTGTAGGTCTTCACTCCCGCGGCGGTGAGCTGCTTCTTGGCGTCGACGAGGGCGTTGGCGAGCTTCTTGAGCTTCGCGTCGCAGCCGGGGGCCAGCTCCGCGGTGCCCGTTTTGAAGCTGCACTGGTTCTTCTTCGCCTCGTCCGTCAGCTTGGTGTTGACCTTCTTCTCGACGGTGGACTTGCCCGCGTCGCCCGCGGCCTTCTTGATGGAATCGAAGGGGCTCTGCGCGGCGGCCACGCTCGGGACGGCCAGCAGCGACACGGCGATGCACAACGCCTTGAGCTTCATACGTGGGACTCCTTGGGTTCCAATAATGGGGAAGGGAACCGGGGACGCAGGCTGCCCAGGGACTCCTCTCCCGTCCAGCACCACGATGCCTCCCGGCCGGTGGAGCCGCCGCCCGCCTGCCGGGGTGGGAGGGAGTACCCTCGGGCTGGAGGTCCCGGGAAAACTTGCCTCGGCGTGTGGGCGGAGCAGCATGGACACCCGGAGTCCTTCCACGCAGCGACAGTGAGGCATCCGTGGGCAGCGGCAGTCGGACGGAGCGGTGGCGGCAGTTCCTCTCGGGGCACCGGGTAGGCTCGGACGTGAAGCCAGCGGAGGCGTTGGTGGAGAAGGCGCCCACCAGCTACGAGCATCTCCCGTTGGACGAGCGCACGCCGTACGACGTGGACTACGACCGCATCGTCTTCTCCAGCGAGTTTCGTTGCCTGCATGACAAGACGCAGGTCTTCCCCCTCTCGTCGAGCGACTACACGCGCACGCGACTGACCCACAGCATCGAGGCGTCCTGCGTGGGGCGCTCGCTGGGCCAGCTCGCGGGCCGCGGCCTGAAGATGCAGGACGTGAAGGTGGAGCCCTCGCACCTGGGCACCATCGTCGCGGCGGCGTGCCTGGCGCACGACATCGGCAATCCGCCCTTCGGCCACTCCGGAGAGGCGGCCATCCAGCACTGGGTGGAGCAGCGACTCACGGCCCCGGGCAGCGCGCCTTCAAACCGCCCGAGTCCCTTCGGTTCTCCGGAGGAGTGGAAGGACCTGGAGAGCTTCGAGGGCAACGCGCAGGGCTTTCGAATCCTCAACCGGCTCCAGTCGCGCGAGCGGCGGGGCGGGTTGCGCTACACGGCGGCGACGCTCGGCGCGATGAGCAAGTACCCGCGCCCGTCCGTCCTCCCAGGCGGCCGCGAGCCGGTGAAGGGGCGCGTGTCGGAGAAGAAGTTCGGTTACTTCCAGGACGACCGTGTGCTGGCGCTGGAGGCCTATCGCGCCGCGGGCCTGCGAGAGCGCGAGGAGGGAGTCTTCTCCCGGCACCCGTTGGCCTTCCTCGTCGAGGCGGCGGACGACATCTGCTACGCGGTCATCGACCTGGAGGACTCCGCGAAGCTCGGCCTGATTCCGACAAAGGACGCCTGCGAGCTGCTGGACAAGGTGCTGCCGTCACCGGTGAAGGGCGAGGTCCGGCCGCCTCCGGCGCACCCGGAGACGCGGATGGCGCAGGCGCGGGCTCGGGCGATTGGCGTGCTCATCCAGGCGTGTGTGCGCGTGTTCCTGGAGCACGTGGAGGCGATGGAGGCGGGGGAGTGGGAGACGCCACTGGTCTCCGCGCGGGACGAGGTCCGCGTGCCGCTGAAGGTCATCAAAGAGCTGACGCGGCGCCAGGGCTACGAGAGCGAGCGCGTGCTGCAAATCGAGAGCGCGGGCTTCAAGACACTGGGCGGCCTGCTCGACATGTTCGCGGGGGCGGTGGTGACGGACACGCCCAATCGCGAGGAGAAGAAGCTGCGACAGCTTCTCCCCCTGGAGCTGTTTCAGCGGCCAGACAATCCGCTGAAGAGCGAGGACATCGGCGAGGCGCTCGCGAGGTTGTCCATGTACCAGCGGCTCCTGTGCGTCACGGACTACATCTCCGGGATGACGGATGGCTTCGCGGTGGAGCTGTACCAGCGGTTGTCCGGCATCAAGCTGCCGACCTAGCGGCGCCCTCTCCGTGCCTCAGGCGTGCAAGTCCTCCGAGCGTGCCCCCGTGCGGCGGTCGCGTGCGCGCTGCTCCAACTGGGAGAGCGAGTTGTCGATGGCCAGGATGTTGCCCGACGGGTCCTTGAACCACGCGGACTTGATGTCCCCCATGGTGGCGATTCCATTGCGCGTCTGGATGCCCATCTCTGGAATGTCGTAGTCCTCGAGCTTCACGCCGGCGCTCCGCAAGCCGTCCACCGTCGCCTCCACGTCCTCCACGGCGAATGAGCACGCGGTCGCGGTGGAGCCGGAGGGCGTCGAGCGCTCATAGAGCAACAGGTAGGAATCCCCGCTCGAGCGGAACATGGCCGCGCCTTCCTCTCCCAGCTCCGACACTTCTTCCAACCCCAGCACTTCGCTGTAGAACCGCCGGGCCGTCTTCAGGTCCGTCACCGCCAGGGTGGGCACCGCCTTCGTTCGTCCAAGTCCCATGGGCCTCGAGCCTCCTTCCGGGACAGGTGGGCACCAGGCGCGAGGCTCGCAAGCGATACCCCCGCCCGAGCCCCGGCTCTCCGAGGTGGCGAGGGAGGTGCGTCTCCCGGGTACCCCTGGCGCGACGTCGACGTAGGTCTCTCCTGGGGGCTCCGCTACACTCGGCGGCATCGTGACACCGCTGGAAGAAGAGACGCCGTCCTCCCCATGGCGGCGATGGCTGGGCCAGGTCGCGGCGTGGACCGTGCCCGGGACGCTCTCCGCGCTGGAGACGTACTTCTTCAGCCTGTCGAGCCCCAAGCCGCTGGAGCCTTGGCGCGCCTTCGTGTCACAGCTGCCAGCCTGGTACGTGTGGGTGTCCGCCACGCCCATCGTCTTCCACCTCGCGCGCAGGTGGCGGCTGGGGCGGCCCTTTCGTGCGCGCGCCTGGGCGAGCCACCTGTTGGCCTGCCTGAGCGTGGGGTGTCTCTTCGCGCTCGTGTACACCGTCTTTCAGCGCGCTTTCGTGCCAGCGATGGGCGCGGGTGGGCCTTCCTTCGCGATGATGCTGCTGCGCTACTCGCTGGGCTGGCTGCCGATGATGGCGATGACCTACGCGGCGGTGGTCGGTGTGGCGCAGTCGCTTGCCTCCCAGCAGAGGGCTCGGGAGAAGGAGCGTCAGGCCGCGGCGCTGGCCATCGAGCTCTCCGAAGCCCGGCTCCAGGCCCTCCAGGTCCAGCTCCATCCGCACTTCCTGTTCAACACCCTCAACGCCATCGTCGTGCTGGTGCGCGCGCAGGAGACGGACACGGCCGCGAGGATGCTCGTGCTGCTCGGTGACATCCTGCGCGGGTTGTTGAAGCAGGGCGCCACGCAAGAGGTCTCGCTGCGAGAAGAGGTGGCGGTGCTGTCGCGCTATCTGGAAATCCAGCAGCTTCGCTTCCAGGACCGCTTGCGCGTCGACTGGGACGTGGACGATGCGCTCCTGGACGCGCGGGTGCCGCACCTGGTGCTCCAGCCGCTGGTGGAGAACGCCATCCGCCACGGGGTCTCCGCGCGTACGGCGGCGGGCGTGCTGCGCATCCGTGCGCGTCGCCAGGGAGACGCGTTGTCGCTCGAGGTGGAGGACGACGGGCCGGGGCTCCCGGCTGGCTTCGACCTGGAGCGCAGCCCGGGAATCGGCCTGTCCAACACGCGGGCACGCTTGTCGCAGCTCTATGGCGACGCGGGGCGTGTCGTCGTGGCTCCACCGAGGGAGGGCGTGGGCACGGTGGCCACTGTCACGCTGCCCTTCCACGCCGTCGTCACGGTGTCCGAGGCGGGAGCCGCGCGTGGCTGAGCTGAGCGTCCTGCTGGTGGACGATGAGCCGCTGGCCCGACGGGGACTGCGGCAGGCGCTGAGCCGACACGCGGACGTGACGGTGTGTGGCGAGTGTCGTGACGGACGCGAGGCGGTGGCCGCCATCCACTCGCTGCGGCCTCACCTGGTGTTGCTCGACGTGCAGATGCCGGAGCTGGATGGCTTCGGCGTCATCCGGGAAGTGGGCGCGGCGCGGATGCCCGCGGTCGTCTTCGTCACCGCATACGACACCTTCGCCGTCCGCGCGTTCGACATGCACGCGGTGGACTACCTGGTGAAGCCCTTCGCGGACGAGCGCTTCGACGAGGCGCTGCAGCGGGCCCGGCAGCGGCTGCGGCAGGGCGAAGCGGTGGAGCTGGGGCGGAAGCTCGCGGCCCTGCTGGCGGACGCGGCGGGCCCCGTTGTGCCCGCGCAAGGGGCAGGGGCCATCGAGCCACCCCCTTCGGAGCCCGCGCGTCCGGGCGAGCCCATGGATCGGTTGCTGGTGAAGGTGGGCACGCGCTCGGTGCTCGTGCCGGTGGCGGACATCGACTGGATTGGGGCCGACGACTACTGCGTCACGTTGCACGTCGGGGACCGGGAGCATGTGCTGCGAGAGAGCCTCGCGGCCCTGGAGTCCCGTCTGGACGCGGAGCGCTTCGTACGCATCCACCGCTCGGTCATCGTCAACGTGGAGCGCATCCGTGAGCTGCACCACGACTCGCCCACGGAGACGGTGGTGGTGCTGAGCACTGGCCAGAGGCTGCGGGTGAGCCGCACTCGCAAGGACGTGCTGGAGCGCAGGCTCGGCCGGGCCCGCTGAGCGGACCCTTCACGCGAACGCTGGCGGCATTCTTCCGGGGCAACAGGGGAGGGTGGCCATTCAGTCTCCGAAGCGGGCGCGGCGACAGGTGAACCCATCGACCTGTCCGCCGCGATGCCACCCCGGTGACCTGCCTGGGGCGACGTCAGACGTCGGCGACGCGCACCACGAGCTTGCCGAAGTTGCGTCCCTGGAGCAGGCCGATGAGCGCTGTCGGCGCGTTCTCCAGGCCGTCGACCACGTCCTCACGCAGCTTCACCTGTCCGGCGGCGACCCACTCGCCCATGTCGCGGAAGAAGGCGTCGAAGCGGTCGGCGTAGTGGTCGAGGATGACCAGGCCCTGCACGGTGATGCGCTTCTGCAACACGGCCGTCATCACCCCAGGCAGCAGGTTCGGCCCCGCCGGCGGCGTCTCTTCGTTGTAGTGCGAAATCAAACCGCACACCGGCACGCGCGCGCCGACGTTGAGCAGTGGCAGCACCGCCTCGAACACCGCGCCGCCGACGTTCTCGAAATAGATGTCGATGCCGTTCGGGCAGGCGGCCGCGAGGTGTTCGGCCAGCCGAGGGTCTCGTCGGTCGAGGCACACGTCGAAGCCCAGCTCCTCGACCGCGTAGCGGCACTTGTCCGCGCCGCCGGCGATGCCGACCACGCGCGCGCCCTTGAGCCGGGCGAGCTGCCCGACCACCGCGCCGACCCCGCCGGATGCGGCGGCCACGACCACGGTTTCGCCCCGCTGGGGGCGGCCGATGTCGAGCAGGCCCACGTAGGCGGTGAACGCGGGCATGCCGAGCACGCCCAGCGCCAGTGACGGCTGCGTCAGCGCGCCGAGCGGGACCAGGTCTTGCCCGTCCGACAGCGCGTAGTCCTGCCAGCCCGCTCTGCCGAGCACCAGGTCACCGGCGCGGAATCGCGGATGCCTGGACGCGACGACGCGGTTGACCGTGCCGCCCGCCATGGGGTCACCCAGCGGCACCGAGGGCGCGTAGACCGGAGGGATTTCGTCCATCACCTGGCGCATGTACGGGTCGAGCGACAGGTACAGCGTGCGCAGCAGCACCTGTCCTTCGGCGGGCGTCGGTACGGCGACTTCGTCGAGACGGAAGTCCCGGGGCGTCGGCGACCCGCGTGGACGCGCGGCGAGGACGACACGGCGATTGACGGCGGCATCTGGCTTCATGGGCTTGCTCCTGGGGTGTGGGGAGACGTTCTGCTGGAGCGCTCTGGCGCCGCTGCATGCACATGCACGGACGTCGCGAGAGCGGTGTGCGGACCGGAATAGACCGGTCGTCTAGTGGACTGGCAAAAAAAGGGGGGCACACCCGTGCCCCATTCCCGTTCAGCGGGCTTTCGTGAGACCCAGCTGCTTCCGTGTGGCGGCCATGACCGCGTCCAGTGGCGCGCGGTCGCGAGAAATCTTGGCGAGCAGGCTGGCGCCAAGCCAGCTCTGGTAGAGCGAGGCCGCGACAGCGTGCGAGTCCAGTGGGGCAGACAGAGAGCCGTCCGTCCTGCCCGCTTCGATGCAGCGAGCCAGGCGTTCGACGACTCCACGCGTCCCCTGTTCCAGTTCCGCGCGCATGCTCTCGGACAAATCGCTGACCTCCGCGCCGAGCTTGACCACGAGGCACCGGCTCTTCGCGTCGTCGCCAGTCTGCGAGTCGAGCCAATCGCGAAAGTAGGCGGTCAACCGCCGCGCGGCCGTGCCCCGCTGCGACAGCAGTGCGTCCATTCGCCCCAGGTAGTCGGTGAAGTAAGCCTCGATGACCGCCTGCCCGAACGACTCCTTGGATCCGAAGTAGTGGTAAAACGAGCCCTTTGGCACCTGCGCCGCCGTGAGCACCTCGGTCAGGCCGACTCCGGTGAAGCCCTTGCGCAGCAACAGTGGCTTGGCCACATCGAGGATGTGCTGGCGGACGTCGGTCGCGGCGGCGGGCGCGGTCATGCGTCGAACATAACGGCGCATTAGACCGGTCGTCTACTAAATCGGAGCCCCCGGCCGTAGAGATCCACCCGCGCCGCGACGTCATCTACGGTCCGCTCCTGGAAGACGCCGCGCTCACGAAGGAAGGTCTCGACCCTGGCGCCAGCGCTCCCATCCACGAAGGGATGGGCTGCGCGGCCTCCCGAGTCCTTCCATGTGGCGTCAGTCCTCGCACACCCGTGATGGCGGACGGAATGTCACGGGGCCGGTACGCGCACCTTCTCCACGGCGGTGGTCACGTCGGACCACTCCCTGGCGCTCAGGTGCATGCCAAAGACGCGGGTCACCTCCAGCTTCTCGCGCGCGACGACCTCCACCGTCTCGGCGAGCTGTTGCACGTTGAAGAACGAGCCGTCCGGCATCGGCTGCACCAGGTCGCTGGTGTACAGGAGGCGGTGCTCGGGGAGTCCGACGAAGAGCATGCGCTCGCCCGTCTCGGTGCGCACAGGCACCAGTTCCAGGCGGTTCTTCCCGGAGCCCAGCGTGGTGCGCGTGCCGACGGGACGAATCGCACTGGAGCGAGGCGACTTCGCGAGCGCATCCGGCGTGAGGGTGCGGGGCGACTTCAACAGGCGCTCCACCAGCGGACGGTTGAGGTCCAGCACGTGGAGGGGCACCCCGCGAGCGACGTACTCCCGCAGTCCGCCGATGTGGGGCCACGCATCGCTGGTGGTCACCACGGCCTTCACCTTTACGCCCGGGAAGCGCCGCTGGGCCTCATCCATTACTCGCGCCGAGTAGCCGGAGGACAAGGGCGCCTCGATGATGACCAGCCCGTCATCCTGTTTCACGAGGACGACGTCCCAGGCGCCGGGCAGGTGCACCACGCCAGGCACCAGCTCGACGGCGGGTCGGTCGGGCCGGCCCAGTGGAGCGGTCTCCGCCGTGGTCTTGCTCCGCGCCGCGAAGCCCTTGCGCACGTCCTCGGGAATGGAGAAGTCGGACTCGGACAACTTCGGCTCCAGCTCCAGCCGCGTCACCGTGAAGGAGTGATAGGCGTTGCCATTGCGCTCCCATTCCCAGTGTCGGGGGTAACGTAGGCCCCCGGACTCCAGGGACCAGGACTGGAACGACAGCCGGGTGCGCACGTCACCCCAGACGCTCCAGAAGAAGTCACCAGGGTGCGCGTCCACGGTCTCCACCTGCGTGGGCAGCCCGGTCCGGGCATTGAGGAACAGCCTCGCCGTCGCGCTCCCATGGTGGAACGTCACCACATGGTGGGGCACCTCCTGCAACATGGTGTCGGGAAGAGCGCGCAGGTCGGCGGCCTCCAGCGCGGTGAAGAGGACCCGCTCGGGAGCGAAGTCCAGGCGCTCCTCCATGTCCTGGAGCTGCGCGGCGCCGGCGGGGAACAGCTTTCCACCGCGCTCCATCGCCACCACGCCGTCGGCCAGCATCATCGTCACGGCCTGCCAGGAATCGAGGCCCGCGGCCCCTCGGCTCTCCGTCTTCTGACGCAGGCGCCGGTGGCGCAGGTCCCGAACCTCTTCGAGCTGCTCGTACATGACGAGCCAGGGCGCGGCGGGGCGCTCGGACTGCTCCAGCAGGTTCCAGTGGCCGATGCCGTGAATGCGCAGGCTGGAGAGGGCCCGCAGCCGTGCTTCACCGCCCATGGCCTCCAGGGCGGCCTGGACGCGGGGCCGGGCGGTGTCTTCGGCGGAGCGCGCGGTGGAGGCGAACAGCAGCGTGGCGAGCACGAGTGACAGTGGAAGTCTTCTCATGCCCGCCAGGATGTCGCCGCGCGCATCGCCCTTCCGAGGCGTGCAGGGAATGGCGTGAAACGCGCGGCGAGTGGTGAGCCCGGTGCGGCGAACGGCGTCGCGGGCTTCAGTCTCCGGAGACGGCGAGCTGCCAGTCACCCGTCTTGCTGATGCCCACGCGCAGGCCGTAGTAACTGTCGCGCGTCTCCCGCATGCCCTTCAACTCCGCCTCCGAATAGACGTCGGAAAGCGCCTTCCAGTCCTCCGGGTTCTTGACGCCGGTCACGTGAAGCCAGGGCCAGTAATAGATGCCGCCTTGCAGCGCGTAGGGAAGGTCCAGCACGTTGACGAGGCGCGCGAGGATGGGCTCGCCCTCGGCCTCTCGTTCCTTCCAGTACGCCGCGACGTCGTCGCCATCGCCGAAGGTGAAGCGCACGCTCTTGCCCTTTTCGTCCGCCAGCTTGGAGAGCTGCGCGTAGTCACAGGCCCTGGCGGCGGCGATGATGCGGCGGCGCATGTCCTCCACGGCCTTCGGCGGCGGCGGCGGGCCCGTGCGCGGCTCCGGGAGAGGCAGGTCCATCGCGGAGCACTTCACGGTGCCCGCATCGCCAGGGCTCCCAGCCAGGCGGCCCGCGTCCGTGGTGCCCGCGTCCTCCACGCGCGAGCCAGAGTCGGAGCTTGCGACAGTCCCATCACCCTCGGCTCGAGGACTCGCGGGCGCGGCGGGGGGCTGAGTCTCCGTGGACGGAGGAGGTGTGCTGGCATCCTCCCCCGACGGCGGAGTGGAGGCGCGCGGGGTGCAGGCGAGGAGCGAGGACGCGGCGCAGACGGACAGGAGCGTGAACCGGTTCATGGCCCGCCTATGTAGACCAGGGGCGGCGGGCGAAGGTCCGGTTTCAGTGCGCCGTGTCGTTCAAGTGCCGCCTTCTGGTGACTCGATGACGACCGCGAAGGGGTCGAAGGGCTTGTCGCTCTTCTTCTTCGTGGACGTATTGGGCATGCCGTACTCGCCGGTGGGGTGCTCCGGTCGCACGGAGGTGTACGGGTCGATTTTCACGGGGACGCCGAACACCTTTGGGTTCTTCTTCGGCTCCGACGGCCCGCCAAAGTTCGAACGGTTGTCTTCGCTCATTCCCGCAGTCTACCGCGTCGGCCGGCCGGTTGCTTTCGGGCCGGCCCTGCACGGACTGCTTGGGTCTCGTCGTGGACAGGGCGATACTCCCGGCCCATGTGTGGCCGTGTCACCGTTCGGACTTCTCCAGACCAGCTCGTGGTGGAGCTGGGGCTTGCTGGCATTCGCGCGGCGGTGGATCGCCCGCGCTTCAACCTGGCGCCCACGCAGTTGATGCCCGTGGTGCCCAATGACGGCGCGCGGATGTTGGATGCGTTTCGTTGGGGGCTCATCCCCTCGTGGGCGAAGGACGCGAGCATCGGCAACAAGCTCATCAACGCACGCGGCGAGACGGTGGCGGAGAAGCCCAGCTTCCGCAGCGCGCTCAAGCGGCGGCGGTGTCTGGTGGTGGTGAACGGTTGGTATGAGTGGAAGCAGTCCACGAAGCCGAAGACGCCCTTCCTCTTCCACCGTGAGGACGACAAGCCCCTGGCGCTCGCCGGGTTGTGGGAGGAGTGGACGGCGCCGGACACGGGTGAGGTGCTGCGCACGTGCACCATCATCACCACGGGCCCCAACGCGCTGATGGCGCCGATTCACGACCGGATGCCCGTCATCCTCTCTCCGCAGGCGCAGGAGGTATGGCTGCGTCCGGAGCCCCAGGAGGCGGCGGTGTTGTTGCCGCTGCTGGTGCCCGCCGTCGATGGCGGGATGGAGGCCTACGAGGTCTCGCGCGTGGTCAACATCCCCACGAACGACGTGCCCGCGTGTGTGGAGCGCGTGGCCGCATAGCGCGAGTGCCGCTACGCCTTGCGCCGCACGCGTGAGTCCAGGCTCCAGGGCCCTCCGCCGATGAGGGCCACCGCCACCATCACCGTGAGATAGAGCAGCGCCAGCTCCATGCGCCCGAACGGGTCCGCGCGGTGGCGGAACAACGCCACCAGCATGGTGAAGCCCGCCATCGCCGCGGCCGGCCGTGTGAAGAGCCCCACCGCCACGAGCACCCCGCCCACCAGCTCCGCCAACGACGCGCACCACGCGAAGAAGAGCGGAAAGGGGAACCCCAGCTCCGCCACGCCCGCGGCGAATCGGGACATGTCTCCGGTGACTTTCGGCAACCCATGCCCCAGTCCCAGTGCGAGCCCAAATACAGCCCGCACCAGCGTCCAGCCCAACGCCATTCTTCCCACCATGTCGTAGTCCTCCAAAGCGTTGCCGCATCCTCGCATGACGTCGTCGTGCCTCGAACCGAAGGATTCCCAGCGAGGCGTTCATTCCCTGTCGCGTCGCGAATCGCGGCGGACATTCCAGAAGGAAAAGGGGCGCCCTATGAGCGAGCAGCGAAGGTCGTCGTGTGTCCAGCGCAAGGGGATGCGACTGGGGCTCATGTCATGGCTGTGTCTGAGCGTGGTGGGCTGTGGCGGCGTCTCTGAGCCCGAAGTCGCGGGGCCCGAGCAGTCGTCTTCCGCGTCCGCGATGCAGGTGGAGCGCGTGCGCGATTCGGCGGAGCTCGCGAAGATGCGGGACTACGTCGATTCGCTCTACGACGCGAAGTCCGTGGTGCACCGCTTCACCAGCAAGGGAGGAGATGGCATCGACTGCGTGCCGTTGTACGCACAGCCCGCGCTGCGGCAGCCTGGCATGGAGAATCACCGCATCCAGCTCGCTCCGGGAACCGAGCCCGTGCTCCCGCCCGAGCGCCTCGCTCCGTCCCCCACCGCGCCCTCTGAGAAGTGGCGGGCTCAGCCCGCGACGCTGGAGGGCCTCGAGACGGCTCCGGACGACCTGGACGCCACCGGCGCGCTGCGCCGCTGCCCCGTGGGCTCCGTGCCGATTGTCCGACTGACGCTCGACACGCTCAAGCGCTTCGAGTCGCTGGAGGACTTCCGTCAGAAGGTGCCCGGTCACCTGCGGGGCAACGTCTCGGTGGAGACCGACAAGCTCCGCTCGCTGGCGAGCGCCACGCCGTCCGCGCGCTCGGGCCCCACGGACCTGCACCAGTACGCGCACACCGCGCAAGGGGTGAGCAACTGGGGCGCGGAGGCCATCTTCAACATCTGGAGTCCGTACACGGAGCTGTCCAGCGAGTTCAGCCTGTCGCAGATGTGGGTCGTCCGTGGCTCGGGCTCGAACCTGGAGACGGTGGAGGCGGGCTGGCAGAAGTACCGCGACCTCTACGGTGATGACCGGGCGCGCCTCTTCATCTACTTCACGCCCGACAACTACGGCAGCGGCGGCTGCTACAACTTGAGCTGCGGCGCGTTCGTCCAGGTCAACAACACCGTCAGCATCGGCGGAGGCTTCAACAACTACAGCGTCACCAACGGCGCGCAGTACGAGTTCAAGTTGATGTGGTTCAAGGATGGCACCACGGGCGCATGGTGGCTGAAGTTCCAGGACATCTGGGTGGGCTACTACCCGCGCACGCGCTTCGACGCCGCGGGGTTGATGGACCGGGCCGACGTCATCGACTACGGCGGCGAAATCATCGACAACCGCAATGGCAACCTCCACACGTCCACGGACATGGGCGGCGGCGCCTACCCGGGCGTGGGCTGGGCCAATGCCGCCTACACGCGCAACCTGCTCTACGTGGACACCACCAACGTCTATCGGGAGCCGACCTCGCTGGGCGCCTGGCGCAATGACAGCAACTGCTACGACATCATCCAGTACAACAACCCCGGTGGCTGGGGCCGGTACTTCTACTTCGGTGGCCCGGGCTACAACGCCAACTGCATGTAGTCGCCCCGCGTGACGGGGCGGGGAGCGGGCGCAAGGCGGGCCCGTTCCCCATCGGGGTGCTCTGTCGGAGGGTGTCGGGGCAGGGGCGCGGGCCATGGCTGGCCCAGGACACGCGTCGAGGTCAGGTTGAAGGCTGGATGGGGGCCTCCTCTCACCGTGTCGGCCGGGCAAAGGGGCTCGGGCTCGCCCGGTGGTCAGGGTGGAGCCGAGCGGGGAGCCTCCGGAACGGGAGCGCCATGCAGACCGAGAACCCAACCCTGGACTTGGACAAGGTGGACGAGGCGGTGAGTGGGAACATCGTCGACGCGGGGCCGGACCACCTCACGGTGCACGACATCGGCGCGGGCGAGGACCTCACGCTGCGCATCGACGACCGCACCACCTACGGCTGGACGGATTCGCGCTACCGGGGGCAGTTGACCGACGCGGCCCAGGTCCGGGTGGGCTTCTATATCGCCGGAGGCGTGCACACGGCCGCGGAGATCATCGTGATGGACCCGGGGCAGGGCGAGTCCATCGCGGCGGAGGTCCTGCCCAGCCAGTACCAGTGAGCCCGCGCCGGAAGGGGCGGGTGACGCCGCCTCCAGTAGACCCTGGCGCTATGACGCACGCTTGGGGGCGCGCAGGTCGGTGATGGCCAGGGGGTGGCGCGCGCCCTGGGGTGAGACGAGGGCCGCGTTGAGGATGAAGTCCTGGCCCATGCGCAGCTCCAGGGTGGTGGGCCCCTTGTGTGTGGTGCGCCAGTCCAGCTCGATGCGCACGGTGCCCAACAGCTCGCGCTCCACGGTGGTGGTGTCGAGCGACTCGAAGAGGGCGACGGAGATGGGGCCGGGGATGAGCGGCAGCTCCAGCGTCACGGACTTCGTCGCGGGAACCGGCGTGTTGGCGGGGATGACCTCGTGCTGCGCGCCGCCGGGCACCATGATGCCAATGGGCATGGGCACCACGTCCGCCAGCCCGTTGATGCCTCGCGCCAGGTTGCGTCCGAGGATGGCCGCGCCGACGGCGACCCCCAGCTCCGGGTTGACCTCCTTGTCCGACGACAGGCGCTTGAAGTGGGAGAAGCGCTCGCGGATGACGGGCATGCGCGTCTGGCCGCCCACCAGCACCAGCTCGTCGACGTGCTCGGCCTTCAGCTTCGCGCGCTCCAGCACGTCGTCGCACGCGGACGCGGCGCGCTCGATGAGCTGGAACACCATCGCTTCCAGCTGCTTGCGCGTGAGCGTGTAGTCGAAGTCGACGAAGCCGCCGTCCTTCTGGGCGATGCAGGGCACGCGCAGCACGGTGGAGTCACGCGAGCTGAGCGTCATCTTCGCGGACTCGGCGGCGAACACCAGCCGCTGCATCACCACCTGGTTGCCGCGCAGGTCGATGCCGTGCTGACGCTGGAAGTCCGTCACCAGCATCTCGACGATGCGCTCGTCGAAGTTGGCGCCGCCCAGGAACGCGTCGCCGCCGGTGGCCAGCACCTTCACGATGCGGTTCTGCACCGCGAGCAGCGTGGCGTCGAACGTGCCACCGCCCAGGTCGAACACCATCACCGTCTGTTCGGGGTTGCGCAGGTTGGCGTAGTAGAGCGCCGCCGCGGTCGGCTCGTTGATGATGGCGCGCACCTGGAGCCCGCACTGCTCGGCGGCCTGTCGCACCGCCTCGCGCTGGCGGATGCTGGCGTGCGCGGGCACGGTCAGCACGCACTCGCGGAAGGGCTCTCCGGCCGCGTGGGTCGCCAGCGTGAGAATCTGCCGGATGACCAGCTGGGTGACGTCCGTCAGCGAAGTCACCTTCCCGTACATCTTCACCGCGGTGTAGCCGTCGGGTGCCTCGACGAGCTCGAAGGCGTACTTGTCCTTGTGCTGCGTCACGTATTCGGACTGGTAGCGGCGTCCGAGGAAGCGCTTGGCGCCGAAGACGGTGTGCCGAGGGTCGTCGATGATTTGCCGCCGCGCCGCGTAGCCGACGATGGCCTTGTCCGCCGCGTGGAACCACACCACTGAAGGCAGCGTGAAGCTCTTGTCCGTCACGGGCACCAGCCGCAGCTTGCCCGTCTTGTCGAAGAACGCCGCCGACGTGTTGGTGGTCCCGAAGTCGATTCCGAGGATGGGGGCCGTGCTCATTCGCCCCTGACTCTCCCACGTCCTGAGCAACGGTTCAGCTCCGGAGATTCCATGCTCTCCAGGCTCGCGGATTATTGCGCCCACGAGCTGTCCGTTCCACCACACCCGGGGTGGGTGTCCCTACACGTGCTCCATCACCATGACAGCGACGGTGTGGGGTGCGAGCGCCTCGTAGATGTGGGGCACGTCGCCGGAGAAGGTCGCGTAGTCGCCGGGGTTCAGCTCGACGGGAGCGTCGCTGGGGCCCGCGCGCAGGCGGCCCTTGCTGACGACCAGGTGTTCGACGCTGCCCGGAATGTGGGGCTGGGCGTGGCGGGCGGCGCCGGGCTCCAGGTTGATGACGTAGAGGTCCCTGCGCGCGCCTGGGGGGCAGGCGGACAGCATGATGCCGGTGAAGTGGGCCTGCTCGGAGCGGATGGCCGCGCCCTCGCCCGCTCGGATGATGCGCACCTCGCGGGTGGGTGGGTCGACGAGGCGGCTGAACGGCACACCCAGGGCCACGGCCAGCGCCCAGAGCGTCTCGATGCTGGGGTTGCCGGTGCCGGCCTCCAGTTGGGACAGCGTGGACTTGGAGAGGTTGGCGCGCCGGGCCAGCTCCGACAGCGACACGTCCGCGCGCTCACGCTCCCGGCGCAGCGCGATGGCGATGGCGTCCAGGGGACGGGGTGGCTTGGGCGTTCGTTTTACCGGCATGGTCGTTCTTATTGACGAACGACAGGCTTCTGTCCACATTGATGCGCATGGGAAATGTGGATCGCGCCCTCGTCCGGGATGTGGGCGCCGTGGCGCTGGCGTCCGGAGTGGTGGGCGTGTCGTTTGGCGCGCTCGCGGTGGCGGCGGGGCTGTCGGTGTGGATGGCCCTCTTCATGTCGGTGGTGGTGTTCGCGGGAGGCGCGCAGTTCGTCGCGGTGGGCATGGTGGCGGCGGGAGCCACGCCGGTGGCGGCGGTGTTCGCGGGGCTGTTGCTCAACGCGAGGCATCTGCCGTTTGGAATGGCGGTGGCGGACGTGTTGGGGAAGCGGTGGCCCATGCGGCTGTTGGGCGCGCACCTGATGGTGGATGAGTCGGTGGCGTTCGCCCTGGCGCAGCGTGAGCCCTCGCGCAAGCGCGCGGCCTACTGGTTGTGCGG
>NZ_JABUMQ010000014.1:0-65093 GCF_013336645.1 Myxococcus sp. CA039A
CTCCGGATGCGCCAGGTGGCGGCTCGCGATGGCGGACGCCGCCCCCGTGCGCAACGCCGTCGCCAGCACCCCGTCCACCACCGCCTTCAAATGCCCCGTCTCACAGTCATAGACACTGTTCGTCGCGATGATGGTGGGAACCCCATAGCGTCTGGGATTCAACGGATTGTAGCCCACCACTTTGATTGTAATTGTTTCCCCCTGGCGCATCACTGGCATCCATTCCAGCACGCCTGTCCGAGCATTGCGCAGGGTGAAACCGTCGCGCTGCCGCAGCTCCGTCCGGGACGTGTCGAACGCGCGAAAGGCGCCTTCCACCGCCTCGATGACCTGGTCCATCAGGGCATCGATTCCAACCTCCTGCACGAGCCTGCGCAGGTCCGCCTGGGTGACGAGAAGTGTCTTCACGGGCGCTCCCCTCGGGTGGAGATGCGAGCACTCTGCATCAAGCCGTCGGACCTGTGAAGACAATCAAAACAATCCGACACATCATTACCAGACCAGAAGAATTATCATCCCTGATTGCCCATGACCACACTTGCCGACATTGCATGATTTACAGGCCCTCAGCACAGGCCGTATCATCCGACGCCGTGAGCGCACGGACGGACACCGCGGAGTTGTCGTGGGGTTGGGTTCGCAATCCCCGCTTCGACCTTCTCTTCATCGTGGGAACCGCGGGACTGGGCTGTGTCTTCGCCCTGGCCGCGTTGGCGAAACCCTCGCTCTTCCCGCTGCTGCTGACCATCGACGTGTGGCTGCTCGGCTACCACCATGTGGTGTCGACCTTCACGAGGCTGGGCTTCGACGGGGAGAGCCGGCAACAGCACCGCTTCCACATCTGGGTGCTGCCGCTGCTCGTCTTCACGGGGACGTTCACCGTGTACAAGCTCGCGGGCGTCTGGCCGCTGATGAGCATCTACTTCTACTGGCAGGGGTGGCACTACCTGCGGCAGAGCTACGGCGTCAGCCGCATCCTGGACCGGGCCTCGCGCAGGCCACCCTCGGACAATCCGGCCACGGTGTGGATGCTCTACCTCCTGCCCCTGGCGGGCCTGCTCCACCGCTCCTCGCAGGGCTCCACCACGTTCCTCAAGCTGGACGTGCGCATGCTGCCGGTGCCCCAGGAAGTCGCCTGGGCGGCCGCGGCCAGCGCGCTGGTGGCGGTGGCCGCCTGGGCCACGTTCCAGGTCCGCGCGCTGCGCTCCGGCACCGGCAGTCCCGTGCAGACGCTCTATCTGGCCACGCACACGGGCATGTTCACGCTGGGCTACTTCGTCATCCCCAGCCTGGAGACGGGCTGGCTGGGCCTCAACGTTTGGCACAACGCGCAGTACATCCTCATCGTCTGGCTGTTCCACAACCGCCGCTTCGGGGACAAGGTGAGTCAGGCCCACCCGTTCCTCTCCACGCTCAGCCAGAGCCGGCGGATGCTCCACTACCTGGTGGTCTGCGTGGGGATTTCCGCGCTGCTCTACACCTTCATCCTCAAGGGACTCGGGTGGATTCCGGCGGCCAGCCTGCTCATCGTCCAGACGCTCAACTTCCACCACTACATCGTCGACAGCCTCATCTGGAAGGTGAGGCAGCCGGCGGTGCGGCGCAACCTGGGGCTCGCCGCGTGAGCCCCGCCGTCACGCGGACCTTCCCCGCCCGCGTGACGGACGGCACGACGGCCGGACGACTCCGCCCGGCCGCCGACGCGCGCCTCAGGCTCCCACGCGCAGCACGGAGCGGCCGCCGTAGCGCGCCTGCTTGCCCAGCTCCTGCTCGATTCGGATGAGCTGGTTGTACTTCGCGGTGCGGTCCGCGCGGGACAGCGAACCCGTCTTGATTTGACCGCAGTTGGTGGCGACGGCCAGGTCCGCGATGGTGGCGTCCTCCGTCTCACCGGAGCGGTGGGACATCACGGCGGTGTAGCCCGCCTTGTGCGCCATCTCCACGGCGGCCATGACCTCCGACAGCGTGCCAATCTGGTTGACCTTCACCAGGATGGAGTTGGCGATGCCGTTCTTGATGCCGTCGGCCAGCCGCGTCACGTTGGTGACGAACAGGTCGTCGCCGACAATCTGGATCTTCTTGCCGATGCGGTCCGTGAGCAGCTTCCAGCCAGCCATGTCGTCCTCGGCCAGCCCGTCCTCGATGGAGACGATGGGGTACTTCGCCGCCAGCCCCTCCAGGTACTTCACGTGCTCTTCGATGGAGCGCTTCTTGCCCTCGCCCTCGTAGTCGTAGACGCCGCCCTTGAAGAACTCGCTGGCGGCACAGTCCAGCGCCAGGGCGATGTCCTCGTTGGGGCGGTAGCCGGCCTTCTCGATGGACTTCATGATGAAGTCGAGCGCCTCTTCGGCGTTCTTGAGGTTCGGCGCGAAGCCGCCCTCGTCGCCCACGTTGGTGCCGTGGCCGGCCTCGGACAGGCCCTTCTTCAGGGTGTGGAAGACCTCGGCGCCCATGCGCACCGCCTCGGAGAGCGACCTGGCTCCCACGGGCATGATCATGAACTCCTGGAAGTCGATGGGGTTGTCCGCGTGTGCGCCGCCGTTGATGATGTTCATCATCGGCACGGGCAGCAGGTTGGCGGAGACGCCCCCCACGTAGCGGTAGAGCGGCAACCCGCGCGCGGCGGCGGCGGCCTTCGCCACGGCCAGCGACACGCCGAGGATGGCATTGGCGCCGAGCTTCTTCTTGTTCGGCGTGCCGTCGAGGGCAATCATCGTCTGGTCGATTTCGAGCTGCGCCTCCGCGTTCATCCCGCGGACCGCGTTGAACAACTCGTTGTTCACCGCGGAGACGGCCTTCAGCACGCCCTTGCCAAGGTAGCGACTCTTGTCGCCGTCCCTCAGCTCCACGGCCTCGTGCGTGCCCACCGAGGCACCGGAGGGAACCGCGGCGCGACCGCGAATGCCGTTCTCCAGGATGACATCGACTTCGACAGTGGGATTGCCGCGACTGTCGAGAATCTCACGGCCTACGACACCGACGATTGTAGTCATCGCGCCTTCGTAGCGAAGCGGTCCCAGTGCGTCAAGACACGAGTCCCCGAGCGAACCGGGGCATCTCCTGACTCACGCGGACAGTCGGGCCAGGGTGTTCTCCACCCAGCGAAAGCCGATGTGTTCCTGCTCCAGTCGGACGCGCTCGCCCAGCCGCTGATGGCGAAGGTCCTCGTAGAGCGCGGCCTCCGACTCGGTGAGTCGCGACAGCGTGCCCCGGTGAGGCTTGTCCTCCTCCACCCAGTGCGCGTTGTGCGCCAGCAGCACGTCGCGGTCCATCAGCAGGGAATGGACGCGGGGATGGTGCGCGCGCAATCGGTCGAGGATGGCGAAGCCATGCGTGTCGATGTCGCCCCAGTAGTACACCCCCTCTGGCCGGCGCAGGCGCAAGGTCAACGGAAAGAGCGCCTCGCCGGAGAGCGGGGCCGAGAGGATGCGGCCCGAGTCCCAGACGCGCCGGACCTGCTCCCGCACGTTCGCCGGAGTGGTCCATGCGAGCACCCGGCTCATGCGCTCCGGGCCTCTCGCTCGGCGTGGTACTGCTCGATGGTGAGGTTGCGAACCCGGGAGCGGCGGCCCTCCTCGTTGTGGACGTAACCCACGCTGGCCACGTACGGCTCGATGACGCGAATCTTCTGCAGCGGCGTCACGATGAGCAGTTGCAGGTCCAGGCGGCGGAACAGCTCCAGCCCATACGCCGCCGACTCGTCCGAGCCGCGCCCGAAGGCCTCGTCGATGACCACGAAGCGGAACGAGCGCGAGCGCGTCTCGCCCCACTGCAGGCCGAACTGGTAGGCCAGGCTCGCGGCCAGCACCGTGTACGCGAGCTTCTCCTTCTGTCCGCCCGACTTGCCGCCCGAGTCCGCGTAGTGCTCGTGCTCCTGGTCATCCGCGCGCCAGCGCTCCGAGGCGGAGAAGCTGAACCAGTTGCGCACGTCCGTCACCCGCTGCGTCCACTTCGCATCCGCGTCGGCCTCGCCCACTCGCCCCCGGAAGCGCTCGATGATGCGCTTCACCTCCAGGAACTTCTGCTCGGAGTACGCGTCATCCTCCGAGCCCGTGAGCGTGCCCTCCGTGCAGGCGCGCAGGTCCTGCTGGAACTCGCGGATGTCGGCGTCCACCGTCGGCACCAGCTCCAGGACGATGTAGCGGTCCGGGTTGTAGTCGATGGCCCGCAACGAGCGGTTGATGGTGTCCACCCGCTCGCGGATGCCGTGGCGCTCCCGGTGGAGCTGCGCCTGGAAGTTGGCCACCTCGCGGATGGTGTTCTCGTTCAAGAGGCTCTTGAAGCGCGCCTCGAAGCGCGGAAGGTCGTCCGCGCGCAGCGAGCCGAGCAGTGCCACGTACTCCGCCGCGGCCTCCAGGCTCGCCGCCAGCTCCTGGGTCTCCAGCGGAAACTCGGTGCGATACGCCTGCATCGCGGCGAGGAGGGCATCCCGCACCCGCTCCTGCTTGCGCGCCTCGCTGTCGATGCGCGTCTGGAGCCGCTCGCGCACCTGCCGCTCCCGCTCGTCGCACGCGTCCGCTTCGAGCGCCGCGCCCCCCTGCCCCTCCGCGCAGAGCGTGGCCACGCGCGGGTAGCAGGCCCGGATGGACTCTGACGTCTCCCCCATCGTTCGCTGGCACGCAGTCAGCGTCCGCCGCGTCGCGTCCTCCTTCTCCTCCAGGCGTCCCTGGCGCTTCTCCACGGCCTTCAAGGCCTGCTCGGTCGCCGCCAGCTCCTTCTCGACGGCGTCGAGCTCCCGCTCGAAGCCCCTGAGCACGTCGGACTCGCCCTCCAGGGCCTTGAGTCGCTCCTCCCTCCGCTGGATGTCGCTGGCGACCAGACGCCAGTCGAGCTCCCGGAAGGTGTCGAAGACGGCGAGCTGGCCCAGTTGCTCGCCCTGGGTCTGCAGCCGCGCGTGGCGCTGTTCGAGCGCCTCCCACCGCGCGGTGGCCGCCTGGATTCTCGCTTCCAAGGCGCGGGACTCCGACTCCAGCGCCTGACGCTTGGTGTCGTTCGTCCAGCCCAGCACCCACTGCGAGCGGTCGTCGATGCGGCGCCGGTCGTCCTTCAAGTGCCGCTCCCCGCCCGACTTCACCTGTCCCGAACGAGAGAGCGCCTGACGTGAGCGAACGAACTGCTCCGTCGTGTCGCAGCAGGTGTAATCGAACTGCCGGGCGAGCTGCGCCTCCAACCACGGCGCCATGCTGGAGCCCGGCTTGAGGGCGAGCTTGTGCGGAAGGGACTCGGGCCGCGCCGGTGGCACCCGCGTCAGGCCCTCTTCCCGGACGCGGTAGTAGACGAGCCGCTCGTTCAGATGGGTGCGGTCCACCCACTGACCGACCCGCGGGTAGTCAGAGTCGGGCACCAGCAGGGACACGCCCAGCGAGTACAGCACGCGCTCGATGGCCCCCGTCCAGTCGCGCGCCTCGTCGCGGATTCGCAGCAGCTCTCCGGCGAATGGGAGCGCGTCCTCGGACAGCTGGAGGTCCGCGCACAGCCGGGCCCGGAGGTGGAGGAATCGCGCCGGGATGTTGGAGCGCTGACGACGCAGCGCCTCCAGCTCCACGGACACGGCCTCGTGCGCCTTCTTCATGTCACGCAGGTCCATGACGACCTCCGTGCGCGTGTTCTGCACCTCCGCCAGCTCGCTCGCGGTCGCCTCGCGCTGGAGCTGGACCGAGCGCGCATTGGAGAGGAAGACCTCCAGCTCCGTCGCGGCCGGCAGGCCCACCGCCTGGGCCATCCGCGAGTAGCGGTCCGCCTTCCGCACGCGCTCGTCCCGCTCATGTCTGCGCTGCACCAACTCCGCCTTCTCGGTCTCCAGGCGGTCTCCCCCGTTGGCGGAGATGGACTGACGCAGCCTGTCCCGGTCGGCCCCGTGTCGCTCGCGCTGCTCCCGCACCTGCTCCGCCTGGAGGCGCACCTGCTCACGCTCCGCCTCCAGGCTGGCCAGCCGCGCCTCGAACAGTCGCGCCTTCTGCTCGGAGAACCAGGGTCGCAGGGCGTCGCGGCAGCTTCGCAGCGCGTCGAGTTCCGTGGACAGGGCGGTGAAGCGCTCATGGTCCGCCACCAGCGGCTCCAATCGGCTCACCTGCCGCTTCGCCTTGAGGACCACTTCGTGCGCGCGGTGGAGGTCATCGAAGTGACCCATGAGCGCCGCGAGCCGCGTCTCCACGTCGAAGGGAGGCAGCATGTGCTGGCGCACGAAGTCCGTCAGGTTGCCCACGGACTTCATCGACACCGTCTGGAGGAACAGGTCCAACGCCTGCTCGTTCTCCAGCCCGAAGCGTCGCCGGAAGGCCGCCTGATATGGAGGGAACGTCTCATGGACTTCGCGCGAGAGGTCCTTGAGACGCTTCTTCAGCGCGTTCAGGTCCGAGCCGCAGCGAGAGAAGTGCTCGGTGATGGAGAGCTTCCCATCCGCGACCACGTACAGCCGCGCGGGCTGGCCCTCCGGCTCACGCATCCACATGACCTGGGCGAGCGTGACGTCCTGGCCATAACCCTCGTTGTGGAAGTGGGCGAGCAGCACCGAGTACGTCGGCGCGTCACGGAGGAAGACGGGCCTGGCGCCCTGCCCTCCCTCGCCGCGCTCGGACTTGTACTGGCCTCGCACATAGGAGCGCAGTGAGCGCTCCCGGGCCTCCGCGCCCGCCGCCTTGTTGTAGGCGAGCTTCTGGGGCGGCACGAACAGCGTCACCAGGCCGTCCACCAGCGTCGACTTGCCCGAGCCGATATCTCCTGTGAGCAGCCCGCTCTCACCCTGGAGCTCCAGGTGCCACACGCGGTCGTGGAAGGTGCCCCAGTTGTAGACCTCGAACCGGCGCAGTCGAAACCCCGCGCGCTCGTTGGGCGCGCCGATATCCAACAGGTCCGCCTGCGTGAGAGGACGCACCGTGCTCATTCCACACCTCCGGGTTGTTTCTCGACGAGCTGGTCGCGGTAGGCCGCGAGCCGCTGCTCGAAGTCCTCCAGCCACTGCGCATCGACGAATGCCTTCAGGATGCGGCGGACCTCGAAGGTGTCCTCCTCCCCCAGCCTTCGGAGGAACCCCATCTCCAGCGCCCGCTCGATGTCCTGATTCACGCGCTCCACCCACCGGACCTCGTTGGTGCCATCCGGGAGGAACAGCCTCACCAGCTCTTGCAGCTCATGGCGCCGGAGCACCAACCGCCCGCCCCCCGCCGCGGCGTCCGCATCCGCGAGCTTCTTGCGCAGCAGCGCGAGCAACAGGCTCAGGCCATACCCCAGCTGCCTGCGCGCGATGAGCCGAGGCAGCTCGGATGCGCCCTCCCCCTCCGAGCGCTGTCGCAAGAACGCGTGGCCCTCCGACTCGTCGAGCATCAACCGCATGCCCAGCACGGACACCTGGTCCCGCACGCGGGCCTGCAGTTGGAGCAGGGACTGCCACAGCGCGGAGTTGTCCTCGCGGTAGACAACACCTTTCAAGAGGGAGACCACGACGAGTGACAGGGCATCGGGACCTTCGGAGGGACGCTGAGCGGGGGTCGTCATCGGAGGAAGAGCACCAGGGGAAGGGTGGCGCGGCGCGGGTGGCCGCTCGCGTCGGTCCAGAAGAGTTCTTGCGTACGGGCCTCATCGACCGAGGAGCGCCTGTCCTCGGAGGCAAGGCTCAGGTAGACGACCAGCTCCGCGAGGCCGTGTTGCAAGGGGTGCTCCCGCACCAGCTCCGCCAGGGAGATCTGCTCGCGTGACTGGAGGGCCTCGCGGACGTGCGTCTTCAACCGCGCCTTGTCGATGAACGCGAGGTTGAAGAGGGCCTCGGAGGGCACGTCCTCGGTCGCCTCCAGCACCTCCTCGTCCGCCATCCGGGTGCGCGCGGGCGGTGAGTACATGGGACGCTCCAGCGGAAGCTCGAGCGTGGGTGCCAGCTCGTCGAGCGAAATGAGGGGCACGGTGGGGGGACGCGTGCGCACGGCGAGGGCGTGTTTCTCGATGCCGCGCAGCACCTGGAGGATGCGGCGGTTCTCCAACCAGACGCGGTCATCCAGGAAGCGGCGGAGCTGACCGGACAGCCTCGCCACTGTGCGCTGGGTGTGCTCGCCGGCCTCCAGCCAGTCGAAGTGGATGCGCGGCAGGCGCGAGTCCGGCTGGAGCGACTGAATCGCGGGATGGGCCAGCACGCGCTCCAGGTTCCGGGTGAGCGACTCCTTGCGCTCGGGGGACATGAGGAAGTCCCAGAAGGCGCGGAAGCTTCGCCCCTGGTCGGAGCCATTGATGGCGTCTCGTTCGCCCAGCACCGTCTCCAGGAGTTCGCCGCGCGTTCCCTCCCACGTCGCGATGCGCTCACGCACGCGCCGGTCCAGCGCATGGAAGCCGTCCTCCAGCGCCCGGAAGTCGGACAGCAGTCCGCGCGCGGTGTCGGACATCTGCTGGAAGCGGTCCTTGAGAGCGGACTCATCCATCAGGTCCAGGTGGCCGGCGCGCACGCGGGCGATCTCCGCCTCCACTTCGGCCTTGCGGCGCTCCAGCTCCACGAGCCGGGCCTCGGGGTCGGGCTCGGTGCCCTCGGTCATCTCCTGGAGGAGATGGAAGACGGTGAGCAATCGGGACTCGGTGCCCACGAAGGGTTGCTCGGTGAGCTGGCTCAACCAGCGGATGGCGCGCTCCGCCGCGGGCGTCAGGTCGAAGTGCGGTTCATCCGTGTCGGGCGGATAGAACTTGCGCAGCCAGCCCGCGCTGTCGGCGGCCCACTCGTCGAGATACGCGCCAGCACTTCGAGGAAACGCGGCCTCTCCGCGCCGCTCGCGGAGGGCGTGCAGATGGTCTTCGAGGCGCAGCACCAGTTCCCGTTGGGGCGTGGCGCGGGCGTTGGATTCGACGAAGACGCGGTGGAGGAAGCTGACGATGAGGGAGGCGTGGTCCGCGACGAGCAGCCGCCATGCGGGATGCTTCAGTCGCAGGGTTTCGAGCGTCGCGAAGTCCATGAAGTATCACCCTTACACCGCGCCTCTGACATGCCCGGGTGACCCCACGGGGTGGTTGTGTTGATGAAGATGGGTGTCGTGCCTGGTTGGTTGCCCACCCGCGAGGGACCTCGCCCAGCACGAGCCCCCATGGCCCGATCCACCCGGACGTTGGGCAACAGCAGGCGAGAGGTGGCCACCGGCTCCGCGCCCGCGTGGGCGACCAGGCACACGGAGGTCTCCAGCATGTCGAAGCGGCTCACCGCAACAGGAGCGACGCGCCAGACCGCGAGGACGGCGCTCCTTCTTCAAAGACAGTCCAACGGGTCAGCAGCGCGTCAACCAGCGCCCACCGGGTGGTCGCGACTCGACAGGTCAGTGACGACATGGGACCTCTCACGACGTATGGGTCCAGGCACGGCGTGGCCGGCCCACTTCCCATTCGTCGCGAAGCGCCAAAGCGCGGCGAGGCCGCCACCGCCCTGTCCTCCTGGGCAACCCGGCGGGAAGTACAGAGCTGCGCCGTGCTGGGTCTTCGGGTGAAATGACGTCATCCGCTCGACATCCGCCAAGGAACCCGGCGCAATGCAGGGACTGGAGTCTCCAAGATGCCCCTCATGAAGACACTGACGCTGGCAGGTTGGGTGCTGGGCGCGCTGCTGTGGAGCGCCTGTGGTTCCGACGATGACGACGAAGGGGCGTGCGTGCAGGTGACCGTCTTCGCCCGGTCCGCGACGGGGAACTGTTCCGCCTACCCGTCGACCTGCGACGTTCCCGCCGGCTACGTCGAGTGCTGCGGGGGTTTCCTCGGCGGCTGCGTCGCCTCCGGACCTGATGCGCGGTGCGTCGACGACCCCACGGACTCCTGCTCCCCTAACACAGGGGGTGCGGATTGCCCTGGTGTCTGCGACTAGCTTACTGAAAATTTCCAATTCCCGGGACGCCTCCGCGAGCCACGCCAATCCTGCATTGGTTGTGTCGACGTGATTGTGCATAGTGCGTCGTTCATGTCGTCACCGGCTCATTCCGTGCCGCGCAGTCGCCCCTGGCTGCGCTCCCTGCTGCGTCAATCCATTATCGGACTCACGTGGCTGTCAGGGCGGCTGCTGGCGACCGCCGAATGGCTCCGGTGGGTGCGTTTGAGATATGTCTGGCTCAAACCGCGACGCGGAGACATCTACATCGCCACCAGCCCCAAGGCGGGAACGACGTGGATGCAGATGATTGTCTTCCAGCTCGTCACGCAAGGCCGGGGCGAGTTCGAGCACATCAATCAGGTGTCACCCTTCCTGGAGCTCCTGCCCCGCGATGCCACCACGGAGCCCCTGCTGGACTCGCTGCCCTCACCGCGCATCCTGAAGTCGCACCTGCCCTTCCAGCAGCTCAAGCCGCCCAGGCACAGCCGCATCATCTACGTCACGCGCAACGCGGCGGACTCGCTGGGCTCGCTCTACCACCACCACTGTCTGATGGAGGCCACGCCCCTGCCCTTCGAGGGCTACTTTCGGGTGGTGATGGATGTGGAGAACCCGTGGCTCGGGCACCTCGAGTCCTGGTGGCCGCACCGGAAGGACGCCAACGTCCTGCACGTGCGCTACGAGGACTTGATTGAGAACCTGGAGGCGGGCGTCAGGCGTGTGGCCGCGTTCTGCGAGCTGCCCATCGACGAGTCGCGGCTGGGCAACATCCTGGAGCGGTGCGGCATCGCGTACATGAAGCAGCACAACGAGCGGTTCGACATGCGCGGGCCGCAAGCGGCGCTCCAGGGCCGAGGCACCTTCATCCACCAGGGTGGCGTGGGCCAGGGCCGCGCGAAGCTGAGCGAGGAGCAGCGCGCGGAGCTGGACACCCGGGTGGTCCGCGCTCGCCAGCGGCTGGGCATGGTGGCCACGGAGCCGTAGGGCCAAACGCTCGCCCGGCCGCACCTGGAGCGCTGGGGCTACACGTCCGGCTTGGACGGGTCCTTCCCCTTCTGCTTGTCGTTCTTCCAGCCCCAGCTGGAGCTCCACATCCCGGGCCCCGTGAAGAGCACCGTGACGAGCGTCATCACCGCGGCGCCAATGAGAATCTCCCAGAACATGTCCACGCCTCCAGCCACAGAGTCAGCACCATCCGTACACGCCCAGCATCCCTGATGAAGGCGTAACCGGCGACACATCCCAAGGGGAGTGTCACCTCGCCCACCCGTCGCGAGCACCCTACCGCCCGCTCCCTCGGGGACCCGACGAGAGGTCGCCCTTGAGACAATGACGGGTGGCGTCAACGGCGCGCGGCAACCTAGCAGCTCATGCCCCGAGTGCAATCGAGGACGGAGACACTTCGCCGTCGGGGGCCGGTCCACTTCGCGGTGGTACTGTGCCCGCCCGAATGCCTCTGCTCCCCATCCGTGGCCCGCACCGCTCCGCAGTCATCGGCGCGTGCGTCTCTTCTCTTCGCCGTGCTCCGCTGCTCATGGGCCTGCTGTTCGGCGTCCTCGGCTGTGAGGGGCGGCCTCCTCCGGAGAATCCAGGCCCGGTGAACCCGTGTCCCTCCGGCACCTGTGGCGGCGGCCAGGTCGTCCGGCCCGAGGGGAGCGTGCGCATCGCGGCGTTCAACGTTCATCGCCTCTTCGACACCGTCTGCGACTCAGGGAAGTGCGGCGGCTCCGAGTATGAAGCCCTGCCCACGCCGGGCGTCTTCGATGCCCAGGTGGGTCGGCTGGCGAGTTCCCTCACCACGCTTGACGCCGACATCGTGCTGCTCTCGGAGGTGGAGACCCAGGTGGGGCTCGACGCGCTCCAGGCGCGGCTGCCGGAGTTTCCTCACGCCGTGCTGGGCGAGACGGGTGGGACGGCCTCCGTGGACGTGGCGGTGCTGTCCGCCTTCCCCATCACCTCGGTGGGAAGCCATCGGGACCGCGTCCTGACGCGACCGGATGGCTCGACGACGCGCTTCTCGCGCGAGTTGCTGGAGGTGCACCTGGACGTGAACGGCAAGGAGGTCATCGTCTTCGCCGCGCACTTCCGCTCGAAGGTGGATGACGACCCGGGCCGTCGCTACGCGGAGGCGGACACCACGCGGACCATCGTCGCGCAGGCCGCCGCGCGCGCGCCGAAGGCGCTGGTGGTGATGGGCGGCGACCTCAACGACGTGCCCGGCTCGGCGCCCATCACCGCCATGGAGCGAGATGGACAGCTGCTGCGCGTGGCGAAGGACCGGCCGGACGACCAGACCTGGACCTATGTCTATTCCGGGCAGAAGCAGGCCATCGACCACCTGTTCGTCGCGAACGCGGCGGGCGGCACCTATGTGCCGGGCTCGTTCCGCGCGGCGCGGGAAGGAGGCGGTGGGTTTGGCGGTTCGGACCACTCCGCCGTGCTGGCCGACTTCCTTCCCTCGCCTTGAGCCGCGTCTTCAGCTCGCGGCGGGCAGGGCCTGGATGTCCAGTTCGATGTCCACCTTCTCGCCGACGAGCCACCCTCCGTTGTCGAGCGTCTTGTTCCAGCGGATGCCGTAGTCGGAGCGGTTGATGGTGCCCTTGGCCGTGTAGATGAGGCGCATGCTGCCCCACGGGTCCTTCGACGTGGCCGTGTGGCGCGCCTCGAACACGACGGGCTTCGTCACGTTGCGGATGGTCAGCTCACCGAGGAGCCGGAAGCCCGCGCCTCCGGTGGGCTCCAGGTTCGTGCTGCGGAAGGTGAGCCTGGGCGCGGCGTCCGCGTCGAGGAAGTCGGGCGAGCGCAGGTGCGTGTCGCGGTCCGGCGCGCCCGTGTAGATGCTGGCCGTCTCCGCGCTCACTTCGACCTCGCCCTGGGTCGGCCGCTCGGCGTCCACGCGCAGCACGCCGGAGACGCGCTCGAAGCGGCCGTGCACGCGCGCCACCACCATGTGGCGGGCGATGAACAGGACAGAGGAATGGGATGAATCAATGTTCCAGGAGGTCACGGGCATGAGGGGGGCTCGTTGGGTGAGGAGTCGAGGGGGAGCGTCGCGAGCGGGTCACCGCGGACACAGTCATCCTAGAGAAAGAACGCACCCCAGGTGGCCTATTCGAGTGACGCTTCAAACATTGCGACGCGAAGTGAATGCCTACCCGACGTGGCGCGCGCGCAGGCGAGCGTGGACGATGTCAGACATTGCGCGAGCCCCCGTCGGGGTGTCGCCGTAAAACAAACAAGGCCCGTACACTCGGACGCCTTGGCGCTTTTTCCCCAGCCTCCGAACAGTGGATGCTTTCCGGAGAACAGATGCGTCCCAACATCGTGGTCGTCAACGGCGAGCGGCACTGGCCGACCTACTTCCCGGAGGCCGAGGTCATCCCGGTCCGACTCCAGGACTCCGCCTGGGTGCTGCGCGAGGGCATCCTGTGGTGCATCACCCGAGAGGCGGCGGTGCGAGTCGACGGCGTCTTCTGGCGCGTGGGCGCCATCCGTCCGGACCCGCGCCATCGCACGGTCCTGGACCTGGTGCGACTGAGCGGCGTGCCGTGTGTCAACCCCGCGAAGACGCTCGTGCGGTGTCATGACCGGCTGTCCATGCTCGCCGAGCTTCGCGAGGCGGGCCTGCCCGTCATCCCCTTCGACGTCGCGCTCGGTGACGACATGGTGCGCCGGATTGCCCGACCCGCGCCGTTCGTCGTGAAGGTGGGTAACCACCATGGCGGTTACGGGAAGGCGCTGGTGCGAAAAGAGTCCGAGTGGTTCGAGGTCGCGGACCTGCTGTTCGCCGCCGATGACTACGCGGCTGTCGAGCCCTTCATCGACTACCGGCGGGACGTGCGCTGCCTGGCCATCAGGGACCAGTTCTGGGCCATGTCGCGCGCGGGCGCGGGCTGGAAGGCCAACGTCCAGACGCGAAAACACCAGGTCATCGACGCTCCCGAGGAATTGGTGGGCTACACCCGGCGGGCCCTGGAGCACCTGGGGGCTGATATCGTCGCGCTCGACTTCCTGGAGACGCAGGAGGGGCGCTTCGTGTTGCTGGAGTGCAACGACACGCCGGGCCTGTCGGGCTTCCCCGAGCAGCTGTGTTCCGAATTGGCGGAATGTCTCCGGGAGAAATTGCGGACCCGCCCCCCAGCTGGGGCCTGAAACACGTGGGGGTCCATCGGGACACAGCCGCTGTCATTTTGCCAAGACGGCTCACCCGGAGGATTCTGGGAACACGGTCTCACGAGGGGGAGACTCCGACTGTCGACGGCGAATCCTCGCTCGCGCCGCTTCATCCTGGAGCCACAGCCTCGCATGCGGATCGCCGTCATCGCCACGTACACGCACCCCACGCGCCTGCGCATCAAGGAACCCTCCATCATGCAGTCCTCCGTGCCGGAGCTGATCGCCGGCCTGTGCCCCGAGCACGCGGAGGTGGAGGTCTTCAACGAGAAGGAGGTGGACATCCCGTTGGACCGGCACTGGGACCTGGTCTTCTTCTCGTACCTGCACTCCTACTACGAGCACACCAAGGTGCTCTCCACGCTGTTCCGCCAGCGCGGAATGACCACCGTCGCCGGCGGCCGTCACGCCACGCACTTCCCCGACGACGTGGCGCTGTACTTCGACGCCGTCATCACCGGCGAGCCCGAGTCCAACGTCCCCGCCCTCATCGCGGACTTCGACAAGGGCCAGCTCCAGAAGCGCTACGAGCGGCCCTCGCTCGGCCCCACCGCCATCCAGCCGTATCGCTACGAGCTCATCGACTTCACGAACAACAAGGTGCGCCTGCCCGGCATCGAGGCGTCACGCGGCTGCCCGTTCCGCTGCAACTTCTGCGTCCTCACCGGCCACGAGCGCTACCGCTACCGCCCCGTCGCGCAGGTCATCGACGAAATCCAGACGCGCATGCGCTGGAACCCCAACTACCTGGGGTTGATGAAGGACGCCTTCATCTTCCTCGACAACAACCTGGGCGGCTCGCCCAAGTACCTGCGCGAGCTGTGCGAGGCGCTGATTCCCCTCAAGAAGACCTGGGGCTGCGCGCTCACCTTCAACGTCCTCAAGGACGCGTCGCTGGTGAACCTGATGGCCAAGGCCGGCTGCCGCTACGTGTACACCGGTCTGGAGTCGCTCAACCCCGAGTCCATCAAGGCGATGAACAAGGGGCAGAACACGCTCTCCGAGGTCGACGCCGTCATCCGCCGCACCTTCTCCGCCGGAATCCTCCTGTCCTTCGGCCTCATCGTCGGCTCGGACGGCGACACCAATGAGTACCTGGAGAAAATCCCCGAGTACCTCGCGGACCTGCAGTACTTCTCCGTCACGTTCCTCGGCATCGTCAGCCCCTACCCGGAGACGCCGTTCTTCCGAGAACTGCAGGCCGAGGACCGGCTCCTGCCCGGCACCGTCAGCCGCGACTACGACGGCTACACGCTCTGCCACCGGCCGAAGAACCTGCACCCCTCCGAGGTCGTGGACCACTTCCACCGGCTCTGCGCGCAGCTGGGGAGCCTGCCGAACATCGCCCGGCACTACTGGTCCAAGCTGACCTTGAGCAACCTGCCCCGCTACAAGCAGACCATCCTCTTCGCCGGGCCCGAAATCCTCAGCATCCGCAACCCGCTGAAGAACCCGGCCCGCCGCTACATCGCCGGCATGGACGCGCTGGAGGACTGGGACACGAAGCAGATGGCGGCGCTCGGACTTCAGCCCCAGCGCATCACCTGAGCGCGACGGCGCGAGGCGCTTCCACCGGGGCAGGCGGCGTCAGGCCCAGCTCCGCCTCCAACCGGTCCAGGCGCCGCAGCTCCGCCTGGGCACCAATGGACTGGAAGATGTCGCGCGCCCGCGCCAGGAACTCCACGCGCCGGTGCGGCAGCGCCACGGCCGCGTCATGGTACGCGACGCCCGTCTCCCACCGGTTCGGCGTGTCCTCCAGGAAGGCGATGGCGCGCAGGAACAGCGACTCCGCCGCCTTGCCGCCCTTCTTCAGCGCCAGCGCGCGCGCCGTCACCCGCATCGCGGGCCCCTTCAGGTACGGGTAGCGCCGCCCCAACAGCCGTGCCTTGAACAGGCAGCGACGGATGATGGCCCACAGCGTCTCCCGCGGCACCGCCACCGCGCCCTGCTCCAGCGCGAACAGCGCGCCCTCCGCCGCGTCGACCAGGCCAATGTGGAGGAAGGGCACCAGCACGTGGTAGCGCCACAGCGCCTCGTCCGCGCGCACCGCCATCAACCCCGCTTCCTCCACCTGATGCTCGCGCACCGTCACGTTGACCAGGTGGTTGAGGCTGGCGCACTGGTTGGCCAGGTCCTGCACCTCGATGCTGATGCGCAGGCCCTGCTCCAGCTCCGCGCACAGCTCGCCGACTTCGCCCTCGCCCCGCAGGTAGCGGCACATGGGAATCCACGAGTGCGCCCACCCCTGGTGCATGAGCGCGTGCAGCTCCTCGCCCATCTTCCCCATCTCCACGAAGGCCCGCTCGGCCCCCTCGAAGCGCGAGGCGAGGAACTGGCTGGAGCCCAGCATCATCAGCCCCGTCTGCACCTCCCACATGTCCCGCACCTGGCGCAGCAGGGACATGGCCTGCTCGGCGTACTGCGTCGCCTGCGCCAGGTCGTTGCTGAAGACGGACAGCGTGGCCAGCCGGCTCAGGGCGATGCCCTCCGCCGAGGGATCTCTCGCCCGCCGCGCGTAGTCCAACGCGCGCAGACACCAGCGCTTCGACAGCCCGAGGAAGCCCGAGCCGAACAAGAGCGAGCCGTAATAGCTGCTCGCCAGGCTCAGGCCCCGCTCACCGCGCGAGCGCTCCGCCATGATGGTGGCCACCATGGTCGCCCAGGTGAGCTTGGCGATGTCCTTGAAGTAGTAGATCTTGATGAGGGAGATGAGCGTGGTCAGCTGCTTGAGGTACAGCGGCAGCCGCGAGCCCAGGGGCCGCGCCAACCAGGGGAACAGCGCGTAGAGCAGGTGCAGCCCGAAGGCCAGGAGCGTGCGCACCACGAGCGCGGGCAGGCTCCCCGGCGTGCGGTGCCCCATCAACTCCATGGCCCGCTCCAGCTCCTGGATGGCCCGCTTGGACTCGCCCTTCTCCTGATGGGCTCGCCCCAGGCCCAGGTGCAGCTCCGCGCGGCGTGACACCAGCTCCTCGTCCGCCAGGCACTGCTCGAACATGTGGATGGCGCCCGCGTAGTTGCCCGCCTGCAGCAGCGTCTCCGCCAGCTCCTGCATCACCCGGCGCGTCTTGAGCAGCACCTCGTCCGGGTCCAACTCCACCGTGCCGGCGAGGATTTCGATGGCGCGGTTGTAGTGGTGGAGGGCGTCGTCGTTGGCGTACTGACCGCGCGCCCCTCGGGCCGCCATCAGCGTGTACTCCAGGCCCTTCACCTCGTCGTTCCCGGCGAGGAAGTGGAAGGCGAGGATGCCCGCGGACGCCGCCGTGTTCTCACCGGCACGGGCTTCCAGGAAGCGCGCCAGGCGCCGGTGCAGGTCCTCCCGCGACGACACCATGAGCGTGTTGTAGGCCGCGTCGCGGATGACGATGTGCTTGAAGATGCAGGTGTAGGGCTCCTCCACCTCCAGGAGGATGAGGCCCAGGTGCGTCAGCGTGTCGATGGCCTCGCGGATGCGCTGGCGGGACACCGAGCCCGGCGCGAGCGCCGCCACCGCGTCCAGCGTGAAGATGCGGCCGATGACAGACGCCACCTTCACCACCAGCTTCTCCGTCTCGCTCAAGAGGTCGATGCGCGCGAGCACCACGTCCTGGATGGAGTCCGGCAGCACCAGCGTCTGGAGGCTCCGCTTCAGCTCCCGCCGCGACGCACCCGGCGACACCGGCCCCAGGTAGCCGCCCTCGACGAGCCCCTGGACGATGGACTCCGCGAAGAACGGATTGCCCTGCACCTTGGACAGGAGCACGTCCTCCAGCGCCGTGTCTGGCGGCTCCATGCGCAGGTGGACGCGCAGGAGCGCGCGGGTGTCCTCGTCCTCCAGGCTGGACAGGTCCAACCGGCACAACCCCGGCATGTCGTCGCGCACGTTGCGCAGCTGCTCACCGGGCCGCATCGTCACCAGCAGCGTCAGCCGCAGCGGCGCGAGCCGGGCCGCCACGTACTCGATGAGGTCGACGGAGATGTTGTCCGCCCAGTGCAGGTCCTCGAAGAACAACAGCAGCGGCGTCTTGCGCGCGTGCTTCTCCAGGAGCTGGAAGATGATTTGAAAGACCTTCTGGTTCTTGTGCCGCGCGTCCAGCCCCACCGTGGCCGCGTCTTCCTCCACGCTCAGGCCCAGCAGGGCGGCCATCACCGGAATCCACTCCGGGCCCGCGTCCTCCAGCCCGTCGAACCCCTGCCGCAGCCGCGCGAGCTGCGCGTCCACGTCGTCGCCCTCGTGCAGGCCGAAGAGCTGCACGAGCACCTCCTTCCAGGGGAAGAAGGGCGTGAACATCTCGTACGAGTAGCAGATGCCGTACAGGCTGCGCGCGCCGCGCGACTCCGCCTCCTCCACCACCTTGGCGCCCAGCCGCGACTTGCCGATGCCCGCCTCGCCGGACACCACGCACAGCCGACCACTGCCCGAAAGCGACTCCTCCACCGCCGCGTGGAGCTGCCCCAGCTCGCGCCCGCGCCCGACGATGCCGCCCCGTCCCTTGATGAAGAGGCTGCGGCGCACCTCGCCCTTGAGCTGGTAGACGGGCACCGCGCGGGAGACGCCCTTGAGCGTCGCGTCCTCCACGAACTCCGTGGTGAAGCCGCCCGCCTGGAGCTTGCGCTCCGTCTGCGCGTCGATGTGGATGCCCACTCCGTCCGCGTACGTCATCAGCCGCGCGGCCAGGTTCACCACCTCGCCCAGCGCCGAGTAGCCCTTGCGCCAGGGCGAGCCCATGTCGCCGAAGTAGGCGTGCCCCGTGGCGATGCCAATCTGCAGCTCGCGCACGTACGGGAAGGACTCGCGCTCACGCAACAGCTTGCACGCCAACCGGCTGGCGAGCACTTCCTTGTTCTGCTGCGCGGTGGGCGCGCCGAAGAGGACGTAGAGGACGTTGCCCTTGTCCGTGAAGTCCGTCATCAGCAGCACGCCGCCGTGGTGCGCGCTCTCTCGCTGGACGTGCTCGTAGAAGGCGTTCAGCTCGCGGGTGAAGCCCTCGATTTCCGACGGCGAATGGTCCGTCTTGAAGCGCAGGAAGAAGCAGGTGAGGTCTCGGAAGTCCCCGCCCAATTCCTGGTGCGCGGTGGTGATGCGAGTGAAGAGCACCGGGTGCAGCAGGAGCGCGCAGCGGCCCACCAGTTCCTCGCCACCAGGGGAGACGAACGTGGGCGGAGCCCGCGCCTCCAGCGGCACCGAGGGCTCCAGGCGGAAGGCGCCGTCGCGCTCCTCGCCCACCCGGGCCAGGTCCGGCAGGAGCGCCCACGCCTCGCGGCTCAGGAGGACCTCGCCCACGCGGGCCCGCTTCTCCGCGGCCACCGCCTGCTCCAGCGGGTGGCCCACGAGCGCCGGGTGCATCCACATGCCCGTCGTGCCCAGGACGATGCGGTGCGACTCCCCCACGCCGATGCCAATGCGCGACGACACGGCGAAGCGCTGTCCCAACAGCTCCAGCCGGGAGAAGCGCGCCAGCCGCCGCTGCACGTCCAGCGCGCACCGCGCCGCGCGTCCCACCGCCTCCGCGTCGCCCTCGCTCACGGCGGGCTCGAAGCAGGCGAGGATGGAGTCTCCGGCGAACTGGTAGATGTCGCCGCCGTGCTCCTTCACGACGTCGATCATCTCCGTGTAGTAGCTCTCCAGGAGGCGCTGGAGCGCGTCGATGCCGCGAGGCCCCTCGCCACTCAGCCCGACGACGATGGGCGTGAAGCCCGCGATGTCGAGCACCAGGATGGCGCCGCGCACCGACTCCACCGGAGGCAGCGCGTGCGCCTCTGTATCCTCCAGGCGGCGCAGCAGCGCGCCGGGGATGTAGGGCCGCAGCGAGGAGAGGACGAGGTCGATGTCCGCCGACGACATGCCGCCCTCAGCCCAACGTCCGGAAGCGAATCCACATCGCGACCACACCCACCGCGGCGTAGAAGAATGTCTCGATGGTCTCCGACAGCGGCTGCGCCCTTCTCAGCGCACCCCACGCGTGGACCACCACCATCGCCGCGCACACCCAGCCGATGAGCTCGAACAGCGCCGGCTGACTCCGGGGGTCCGGGATGTAGCGCACCACCGTGAGGATGATGGCCAGCGCCACCCCTCCCAGACAGCGGCCGAAGTACACCGTCAGGTCCGTGTTCCCCTGCACCGGCGCCCAGCCGAACCACCGGGACCAGCGCAGCGGCATCAGCAACAGCGGCAGCGCGAACACCAGCAGGAAGAACGTCGTCGAGACGGCGAGGAACCAGCTGGCGAGTGGGTATTCGGCGCTGATCATGTCGACAGCCGTCCATCCTAGTCGTTTTTCCCCCGGCTTCGAGTGCCCTCGATCAAACCAAGCAATCCTGGCTTTTCTCGCTCAGGGAGCGAGGGGGCGGGCGGGCTCACGGACGGAGGCGCGGATGAACTCGGCGACGCGCTCCAGGGAGTCGGTGCGCTCCAGCTCCGACGAGAAGCGGCGGAACGCCTCCGGAGGGCCGAAGAGGATGATGGGCTTGCCGTAGCGCAGGCACAGCGAGGCCTCGGAGGCGGTGCCGGCGCCCCCCGGCAGGGCCACGAGGGCGTGGGGGGTGAGCACGTTGATGTGGTTGCGGCTGAGCGGGTCCGTCCCCTGCTCTCCGCTGAGGGGCAGGTGGGTGTAGATGGCCAGCTCCACCCCGGGGTTGGGGTAGCCGGAGCGCGGCACGTAGTCGCCGTCCTTCACGGTGCCCGGGACGATGCCAATGGAGATTCCGCGCCGACCCACCACCTGGACGAAGGCATCCGCGGCGGCCCGCATGACGCCACTGCCGGCGCCGGTGAGCAGGTCGAACCCCGCTTCGGCGATCCACCGTGCCAGGGGAATGACACGCTCCAGGTGCTCTTCCTGGCCTGATCCGAAGACCCCGATGATCCGCCGTTCCCTTCGCATGGATGCCCACTCCTTCCCGGACCTGTGACCGGCCCTCCCGGAAGCTTCTTCCATGTGCGTCCGACGCACCCGGCGCAACCGTTCAGTGCCGCACAGAGGGGGCGTCGGCCGTTCACCGACGGAAGGATCCACCCTCGGACAGAGACCGAAATGACACTTGCAGGACGGCGCGCGCGGCGGGGTGTGACTCCCCC
Source organism: Myxococcus sp. CA039A (assembly GCF_013336645.1). Classification (NCBI taxonomy): domain Bacteria; kingdom Pseudomonadati; phylum Myxococcota; class Myxococcia; order Myxococcales; family Myxococcaceae; genus Myxococcus; species Myxococcus sp. CA039A. The sequence continues at coordinate 21,054 of NZ_JABUMQ010000014.1, forward strand.
GGGGGCCCTCCACCTGTCAGACCCCCTCCCTACCCTCCTTCACGTCAAGCCTGGAGGTCGGCCTTGTTCGACACCTGTGGTGGATGTGAGCGGCGCGGTGGCCCCGGTGAAATCTTCGACTGGTGCGCCAACTGTGAGCTGTCCTTGTGCCCCCGCTGCATGAAGCGGGGATGCTGCGACGCGCTACCCGCGGAGTCGGGGCGGGATGCTCCGTTGATGTTGCCGGACCCGCCGGAAGAGGAGGAGGCCCCCTTGCCCGAACACTTCGGCGGACGGTGCTGCTCCGGCGCCCGCGCGGTGGCGTGCTCGTGTGCCTTCCACTGGGTCTGTGAGCGACACGGGGACCAGCACATCGGCACCCACGACTGAAGCGACGGCGTGAGGGAAGAAAATCCCGGGCGTACGTTCAACCGTCGGCGGCACAGAGCCAACGGCGTCCCGAGCCTGGGGCGCGCGTGACGCAGGCTGACGGGGGACTCGTCGATGACCATGGTGCTGGGGCACGGACCGATTCACGTCCGGCTGATGGAGCTGGTCGCAGCCGCGGCGACAAACGACGCGGAGGTGCTCATCCAGGGGCCGAGCGGCGTGGGCAAGGAGCTGTATGCGCGGCTCGTCCACGAGCAGAGCGCCCGGGCACCCCATCCATTCATCCCCGTCAACTGTGGCGCCCTACCACCGGACCTCTTCGAGAACGAGCTGTTCGGCCACGTGGGCGGCGCCTTCACCGGCGCGAAGACGCGCAACCGGGGGCTGGTGGCGGAGGCGGAGCACGGCACCCTCTTCCTGGACGAGCTCGACGCCCTCCCCCTCTCCAGCCAGGTGAAGCTCTTGCGCCTCATCCAGCAGAAGGAATACCGGCCGCTGGGGGACTCACGGCTGTATCACTCCGACGTGCGCATCATCGCCGCCACCAACACGGACCTGCTGGCGGCGGCCCAGGCGGGGCACTTCCGCTTCGATTTGTTCTTCCGCCTGCGCGTGCTGCCCATCGACGTGCCCCCGCTGCGCGAGCGGCCCGAGGACATCCAGCCCCTGCTCGAGTACTACCTGCGGCGCTACGCGGACGAGTATGGCAAGGCGCCCGTCACCTTCACGGAGGCCGCGAGGCATCGCCTGATGACCTACGCGTGGCCCGGCAACATCCGCGAGTTGGAGAACTGCGCGCGCTACCTCCTGTGCACGCGCGCGGGCACCTGTGTCGACGAGGAGGACCTGCCCCTGCTGGCGGAGCCCGCGCCCACGGGCCACCGCGAGCCGATGTCCGCGGTGTCCCGCGAGTCCTTCCAGGTGGCCAAGCGCCGCGTCGTGGAGGCTTTCGAGAAGGCCTGGCTGGAGGGCTCGCTCGTCGAGCACGGGGGCAACATCGCCGCCGCCGCGCGCGCCAGCGGCAAGCACCGCCGCGCCTTCTTCGAGCTGATGCGGCGGCACGGCCTCAAGGCCCACTCGCGCTGACGGGGACGCTCTCCTCCACGGGCCCCTCGCACGGCAGCTCCACGGTGAAGCGGGCCCCGGCGCCCAGCGTGCTCTCCGCGCGCACCTGCCCGCCCAGGGCCGCGACGATTTCGCGGACGATGAAGAGGCCCAGGCCCAGGCCGCCGTACTCCCGCGAGGAGACGGCGCGCTCGAAGCGGCCGAAGATGTGGGGCAGCCGCTCGGCGGGAATGCCGATGCCCTGGTCGACGATCTCCAGGCGCACGCGGCCTCCGGTCTCCTCCAGGTGGACCTCGATGGGCTGCCCCGCGCCGAACTTGAGCGCGTTGGCGAGCAGGTTCGTCACCACCTGCTCCAGCCGGACACGGTCCCACCGGCCCATGCAGCCCGGGGCCAGGTCCAGCGACAGCGAGGACTGCGAGCGCTGGATGGCGTCGCCCAGCCCCTCCACCACGGCGCGCACCACGGCCTCCAGGTCCACGGTCTCCAGTTGTAGGTGCAGCCGCCCTGTCTGGATGCGGGAGACATCGAGCAGTTCGTCCACCAGGTGCGCCAGCCGGCGCGTCTGGGCCTGGGTGGAACGGGAGGCGCGCTGGACGGAGTCGCGCGTGGGCACCTCGCTGCGGGCCAGCCCCTGCACGGAGAGCTGCAACGCGGTGATGGGCGTGTAGAGCTCGTGCGCGGCGATGGAGAGGAACTCGTCGCGCAGGCGGATGGCATCCTGCGACTCGTGGTACAGCCGCGCGTTGTCCAGGGCGATGGCCGCGCGGCGCGCCAGGTCCTGCGCCAGCTCCAGGTCCCCGGGCCCATAGCGCTTCCCAGGCACCGAGGAGACGAGGGTCATGACGCCCAGCAGACGCTCCCGGGCGATGAGGGGCACCGCCATCAACGTCCGGGCCTTCAGGGCGCGGATGAGCGCGAAATGCCGCGCGTCCCGACACAGTCGCGCCAGGAGTTCGTCGGTGAGCACCGGGATGAGCAGCGGCTCCTTCGTGCGCAGCACGGCGTTGGCGGGCTGCGACGAATCCCAATCCGGCGTGTATGACGACTGGAGCTCCCGTGCGAGCCCCTCCGAGGCCGGGTCCGCGTGCGCGGTGGAGAGCCTGCGGATGGAGCCCGACGCATCCACCACGTCGATGGCGCACACGGTGGCCAGGAAGGGCACCGCCAGTCGAGCCAGCCGCTTGAGGGTGGCTTCGTAATCCAGCGACTCGGCGAGCACCACGCTGGATTCGGCCAGGAAGCGCACGGCCTCCTCGGCCCGCTTGCGCTCCTCGAAGAGGAGGCTGTTCTCCAGGGAGATGGCCATCTGCGAGGACAGCAATTGGAGCACCCTCACACGGTCCGGGGTGAAGGCGTGCGTGGCCAGATTGTTCTCCAGGTACAGCACCCCCATGGTCCGCGCGTGGCGACGGATGGGCACCACCAGCGCGGACTTCACCCGCTGCCGCGCCACGTACGCATCCGTCACGAAGCGGCCCTGGTGCGCGGCGTCTCCCAGCACCACCGCGTCCCCCGTGCGCCAGGTGTGCCCGAGGAGAGACTCCGGCACCAGCTCCGCGCCCGCGAGCGGGACGTGGAGCCGCGTCATCGGCTCACCCACGCCCCCCACTGCCTCCAGCATCGGCGTGCCCTGCTCCTCCAGCACCAGCGCGCCCCGCTGCGCCCCAGCGACCTCCAGGCACACCGCCATCAGCTTCTCCAGGAGCCGCTCCAACGCCACCTCACCGGACAGCGACTGCGCGGCCTTGAGGATGCTCAGCAGGTCGAGCGACGCGCCCCGGAAGTCGTCCCCCGTCGGCGTGACGGTCTGGTCCCAGATGCCGGGCTCCTGTATCTGGATGTCCGGAAACTCCTCCTGGAGCGCGGCGACCACGGCCTTCGCCCCCCAGCGCGCATACCCCTCGCGCGCGGCCCGCAGGTACAGCGTGGCGATCCGCTTCCGGCCCAGCGCGCTGTACAGCCGTCCCGCGAGCACGTTCGCGAGGGCCTCGTCCTGCGGGAAGCCTTCCTCCCGGGCCCGGTCGATGGCCTCGTCGAACAGCTCCGCGGCCTCCGTGAAGCGCCCCTCCAGCCGGGCCCGCTCCGCCGACAACATCAGGTGGCGGTGACGGAAGTTCTCCGGGCAGTTCGTCGCCCAGTGCCGGAAGCGGTGCCACGTCTGCTCGACATACGCACGGCGCGCCTGTCGCTCCGCGTCGCTCCCAGCCTCCACACTGGCCGCCAGCACGAGCGCGCCGAAGAAGGCGTGCTCCGTGACGTTGAAGAGCGACTGCACGAAGCGGAGGTTCGGCTCGGCCGCGCGGAACATCTCGCGCGCACCCGCGAGGTCCCCGAGCAGGTAGGACGTCTGGAGCCGGAGGATGAAGAACTGACCGAGGATGGTCGGGTCGCCTTTCGACTGCTCCAGGAAGGCCGCCGTGTCGAACGTCGCGTCGTCGTAGCCTCCCCGCTCGCGCGTCCTCCCCTGGAGACACCGAACGGCCTGACGCAAGGCGAGCTGCGTGTCCGCCATGGCGCCCTGCCCGCTCTTGCGGTCGAAGGCCAGGGCCCCTTCGGCTTCCGCGTGGACGCGGTCCAGCTCCGTGCCCAGTCGCAGCCGGGTGAAGCTGATGCTGGCCAGGAGGTAGGCGACGTACTGCGGCTCTCCGCTCTCCAGGCCCGCGGCGAGTCCCCGACGCAGCAACGGCATCGACGAGCGCAGGGGCTCGCGCCAGTGGCGCATGTAGAAGAGGAAGGCGGCGAGGACGCGACACTCCTCACGCGGGTTGGCGAAGCGGCGGCTCAACTCCATGCCCAGATGACTGAAGGGGTGGCCCGCGGCGTAGTCGCCCCGTGACTCGCCATGGATGAGGCCGAAGCACACGTAGGCGAAGGCCGAGTACACGCTGTTGCCGTGATTCAGCGTGAGGCCCAGCATCCGGGTGTAGATGAACGAGAACATCGGCGGGTCGGAGAACCACGCCGCGATGCCCGCGCTCATCAAGAGGCGCATGCAGCCGCGCTCCAACGAATCGGCCATGCGCGGCGCCGACAGCAGCTCCTCCTCGGTGCGGGACTTCCACATCTCCACCACCTGGGGCAGCTCCGCCTGGAAGTCGGCGGTGGCATCCCCGTCCGGCAGCGCCACGCCAAAGAGTCGCAGTCCCTCGCGGGCGTGCTGGAGCGCCGCCGCGTGATTCCGGCCGAGGATGCTGGCGTTCATGCGCAGGACGTAGAGGTCCACCTTCTCCAGTGGCGACGTGGCATGCGCCATCGCCTGGTCGATGAGGCGCTCGGACAGGAGGCGGTCTCCCGTGAGCTGCGCGCACTCCGCCGCGTCCTGGTGGAGCCGGAGCATGCGCTCGCGCTGCGTCTCCCAGGCGTCCTCCGGGAGGAGGACTCGGGCGCGCATGAAGTAGGCCAGGGCGGCCTCGAAGGCGGAGGCGTCTCGCACCTTGCGCCCCGCGCGCTGGTTGAGCTCGGCGAGCCACTGGCGCTCGGTGGCGGTCTCCACCACGTCGCCGCCCAGGTGGAAGTGGTCCGCCACCTCGCAGATGCGCGGCTCGGCCTCCACGCCCGGGGCGTCTTCCCAGAGACGGCGGCCGATGGTCCGGTGCAGTGCCCGGCGCTCCTCGTCCGACAACAACGAGTAGGCGGAATGTCTCACACGGTCATGCGCGAAACGGTACGTGGCCTGCCCCTCCGTCAGCCCGTCCGGCGTCGGCTCCGGATGGAGCGGCTGGAAGCGAGGTCCCCGCCCCTCCGGGACGAGCAGGCCCGCACGCAGCGCGCTCCACAGCGCTCCCGCCGTGTCCTCCATGGGGGCATCGACGACGCGAGCCAGGAGCCACAGGTCCACCTGACCGCGCATGCACGCGGCCACCGTCAGCAGCCGCTGCGTGTGCTCGGGGAGCCGACGGATGGAGTCCAGCATCAGCTCCACCACGTTGTCGGTGACCTCCGCCTGTTCGATTCGCGCCAGGTCCCAGTGCCACGAGCCGTCCTCCAGCTCATACGTGAGCAACCCGGTGCGATGCAGGTGCCGCAGGAAGTGACTGATGGAGAAGGGGTTGCCCGCGGTCTTCTCCAGCACGAGCCGCGCCAGCGCCCGCGCGCGCTCCGGCTCGCAGCGCAGCGTGTCCACGCACAGCGTCGTCAGGGCGGACAGGTCCAGGGGCCCCAGCTCCAGGAGTCGCGGCGCCGCAGTGGTGCCCGCGAGTGACGACAGCACTCGGGAGAGGGGATGCGACGTGCCCCACTCTCCGGGGCGATAGGCACCGATGAGCAGCACATGGTGCAGCTCCGGGTCCGTCACCAGCCGCGTGAGCAGCTCCAGGGTGGCGGCGTCCGCCCACTGGAGGTCGTCGAGGAACAACACCAGCGGCTCCTCGTCCGTGGCGAGGTCGCGGAAGAAGGACTGGAGCAGCAGGAGGAAGCGGCTGCCCGCCTCCCGAGGGCCCAGGGGGACGATGGGAGGCTGCTCGCCGATGAGCCGCTCCAGTTCGGGAACCAGCTCGGTGAGCACCCTCCCCTGGGTGCCCAGCGCTTCCTGGAGACGCTGCCGCCACTCGGCCACTTCGTCGGGAGGTTGCTCCAGGACACCGACGACGAGCCCCCGGACGGCCTCCACCAGCGAGGCGTACGGTGCCTGGCCCTTCAGCTCCGAGGACTTTCCGGAGAGGAAGCGCGCCGTGCCCAGGTGCGCGCGCAGCGCGTGGACCAGGGACGTCTTGCCGCTCCCCGAGGCTCCCGACAACAGCACCCACTCCCGGGCGCCGAACCGCGCGCGCTCCAGCGCGGCGTCGAGCACGGCGCGCTCCTGGTCGCGGCCATAGAGCCTGTCGGGCAGCCCCAGCTCGCGCGCGAGGTCATACCGGCCCAGTTCGAAGGCGATGGGCGTACCCGGTCCGCGCCAACGTCGCTGGATTTCTCGCAGGTCCTCCACGAGCGCCTCGGCGCTCTGGTAGCGCTCCTCGGGCACCTTCGCGAGCAGGCGCAGCACCACGTCGGAAAGGATGGCGGGAAGCTGGGGGTTCTTGTCGACGGGAGGCACGGGCGGCAGCGCGAGCAGGGCGTGGACCAGCTCCGCGGCGTCGGTCGACACGAAAGGCGCCTCGCCCGTGAGCATCTCGTAGAACGTCGCGCCCAGCGCATACAGGTCCGCGCGGTGGTCTACCCGGCGGCGCATCCTCCCGGTCTGCTCGGGGGCGATGTAGCGCAGCGTGCCCTCGAAGCCACCGGGGACTCCCGCCATGTGCACGAGCCCTTGCACGCGTGTGGACAGGTCGAAGTCGATCATCACCAGCCCGCGTCCTCCGGGCGCCACGACGAGGTTGGCGGGGTTGAGGTCGCGGTGGATGACGTGCTGGCGATGCAGCGCGCCCAGCGAGCTGGCGAGGTCACACGCCAGTTCCAGGAAGAGGTCCACCTCGATGGGGCCCCGTCGCAGCCATTCCCGCAAGTCATGGGGTCCTGCGTCCTCGATGGCGAGCGCAGGCTGGCCCGCCACCACCTCCAGCGCCACCACGCGGGCGACTCCGTGGAGGTCTCGAAGGTCGCTGAGCATCGCGTGCTCGTGACGCAGCAGGCCGGCGCTGCTCTCCGCCAGCGGCCCTTCGCGGACGACCTTGAGCACCCGCGCGGCGCCCTCGGGCGTCCAGGCGCGGAACACGTCGTAGCGGTGTCCCCGGTAGATTCTTCGCACGTCCTGATAGCCGGCCAGCTCCAGCATCACGACCCCTCGACGACTTCCCAGGGGAAGTTGCACACGCGACAGGCCCCGGGGCTCAGAAGGCACTAACGGATGATGCGGGCGCGGTCCTGTCCAGAGGAGCGGGCCGCCTGCCGCTCGGACGTCAACAGCTCCTGCGTGCGCCTCGCGGCATGCCTGCCTCGGGGTCCGAGAGTACGTCGGCTAGTGAGCGCCCACCGCCCCGTGCTCAGGGGCGAGGAGCGGCTCCAACGAACAGCCCCGCTCGGTCCAGCAGTGGAGTTGCTTCAGTTTCGGCGTGAGGAGCGCGACGTCCTCTCAAGGCCGCGACCTGGTTCGCTCAGGAAGGCGTCGGCACGCCCAAGAAGCGTTCCGATTCGTGAGCGAGAACCAGGCCGAGCATGCAGTGGCGACGATCTGCCGGGTGCTGGGAGTCACCGAGGCCGGCGACTCCGCCTGGAAGCGACGGGCCGCCTTGAAGCGAGCCGAGACCAGGATGGCCGTCTTTCAGTACATCGAGGGCTGGTACAACCTGCGGCGGCGGCACTCAGCCCTCGGCTACCAGTCACCGGCTAGCGATGCGGAACCGGTGTAACTCGAGACGGCTAAAGGAGGGACTCGATGATGGTCCGAAGCTCGTCCTCGCCGAAAAGCTTGTCCGAGTAGCCGTAGAAACTCTCACGCACGAAGAGAGTGTTGTCCTTGAGCTCCACATTCTTGTCGCCCGGGTTGTCTGGGCTCGTGGCGACATTCTGGAAGATGATCTTGTTGAACTTCGATTTGACTGCCTCACGACCGAGATCATCGCTACAAATACTCTTCATCGCCTGTGCGACGAGCCCCGGACCGTATGATTCATAGTAGGAGTCGTAGCAGTCGAGAATGGTCTTGTCTTCGGGGAAGCTCGCGATGTCGATTTCAAAAGGCATCGAGAATCCAATGGAGCTGTTCAGCTCTGATTGGAAACGGGGGGTGTGCGACTCCTTGATCGTAGCGATACGGCGTCGCTCTGCGAGACCCATCGAATGCTCCTTTATCCCAGGGCGTGCTTGTTGGTTTGGAGAGTGTGTCCGCTCGTATTTCAGGCGTCAACTCATTCGGAGCCTCGCGCACGGCTCATTCTTCAGCGCCCAGCATCTTCAGAAATTGTGCTTCGCTGGGTCCGTCAACTCCGCGCGTTTACGAGGAAGACGAGCAGGATGACCGCGACGAGGTCGGACCTGAATCGCCGCCACAAGGACTGAGAGCGGACGGGCCCGTTCAACGCCGCTGCCGTGAAGCGCGCCCCAAAGCGCTCGGCCCCATCACTGTGTCCCGTTGGGACTGGCCGGTCGCGCGAATAGAGCACCCCTGCGCGGGTACTGGCGATGCGAGCGTGCCCATGTGGAAGGTCACCCGTCCTTGCTCCAACCCTTCAGATTGGCCGTGGTGTTCGTGCTCACATGGGGAACTGCGGCGCACGCTGACACACCAGCCGCCCCTCACGTCCTCCGCGAGCGCTCCGTTACTGTCGCCAGTTGGCCCTCCGGGCAGCCCCCGGTCATCAACGTCGCCGAGGGCTCGCCGACGTTGTTTCTCCTCTCTTCGCCGATTCAGCGAAAGTCCCGCAGCCTCGTTCAGGAGGAACACCTCATAACGGTGGCCCCGGTAGATCCTCCGCACGTCCTGATAGCCGGCCAGCTCCAGCATCACGACCCCTCGACGACTTCCCAGGGGAAGTTGCACACGCGACAGGCCCCGGGGCTCGGAAGGCACTAACGGATGATGCGGGCGCGGTCCTGTCCAGAGGAACGGGCCGCCTGCCGCTCGGACGTCATCAGCTCCTTCGTGCGCCTCGCGGCATGCCTGCCTCGGGGTCCGAGAGTACGTCGGCTAGTGGGCGGCATCGGCCCCGTGCTCAGGAGCTTGGAGGAGCGCCGACAAACAGCTCCGCTCGGTCCAGCAGCTCTCGCACGCGCTCCGCCAGCGCCATGTGCTCCGGATTGCGGGCAGTGAAGCGTTCGGGAGTGAGGAGGATGAGGGTGCCCTTGTCTTCCACGGACTCGACACGCACGGGAGCGGGGAGCGGCGGCACTCGGCCCAAGCGGTTCGAGACGTAGGTAATCCACCCAAGGGAGAAGGGCGCGAAGTCGGGCTCCCGAGCTGTGTCCTCGTAGGAGTCCGAGGTGGCAAACGCCCAATCGGGATCCCAGGGCCGAACCATGCTGCGCACCACGTTCGCCAGTACGGGTGCCGTCAGTATCCGCTCCATGCCTGGCCCTTCTTTCGGCAAGGGCATCACGCACGAGTTCGGATTGGCGCCACTGTAGTCACCGCAGGTGATGCGCAGATCCGCGCTGTCCGCCCCCGCCTCGCCGTTGCCGAACCAGAAGCTATAGCCCAATCGCTCGATGGCGGGACCTCCACGCTCACGGTTCACGCCCCGCCGGAACATCTCGGTGAGCGTGGGCAGGTCGGGAGGCATGAGCGGATGTTTGCGGGCATCCTTGCGAGAACGCGCGGGCTTGTACCAATGAGCCAGGATCGGATCACATGACGCAAGGAGGTTGAGGAAGTCTGCTGTGCGCAGAGCGCATTCCTCGGGGGTCTCCTTGCGAGGGCCCCAGTAGGCGCCCGCGTAGTAGGTCTCCGGGTAGGTCGTGAGCTCAGGCGTCGCGGTCACGCTGTGCATTCCTCAAAGCGCCGGTGTGCAGACCACTTCAATGCCCTTGATTCTGTTGCGCATCAATAGCTTCTCGATGGCGTCCGCCGCCTGCTGCTCAGCGACGTGCCATCGTATCGAAAAGCCAAGGCCACGGACCTTCTCACTCTGCCTTCTGGCTTGATCGACAAGGCCCTTGGCTCCCGAGTGACGGAACCACTCTTTCGGGTCCAGGCCCTCGAAGAACCGGGCATAGCCCTGCCCCTTCGCCTCCAGCAGGACACCCTTCTCGAAACCATCGAACTTCACGCCGCCACTGTCCCTGCCTACACCACCGACCCAGTATGCCTCGTCGGCGGAATGCCCCGTAATCTGTTCCTGGTAACGCCGGGCGTGGGGTGACATGGACTCTTTGGCCGGCCCCCACTTGCCGGGCCCATTCGACGGTGAGCCGCCCTTCGCGGCCGTGCTGGCCCGCTGAAGGATGATGGCTGCTCCAGGCCCACCACTCAGCACCGCCGCCGCACGCCCCACCGGAACCGCCACGATTCTCATGGCAACGACTCCCTGTGCGGACAGCGAGAGCGTTGGCATCTCCACCGCTGCGAGCGATGCACCTTCCAACGTGCGCGTCGCGGATGACACCGTGCCCCACGTGGCTATGAGGTTCGTTGCCAGCTTGGAGACGGCCTGAATCTGTTCACCCCGCGTCATGTACCGGAAGCGCTCCAGGTATTCGGGTGACGACTCCAGCAATGCCGCCACGGCGGCAGGCATCTGACGAAGTGCCTCGAGGTTTTCGCCTGGCGACGTCGAGAAGAACTTCCCCACCGCAAGGGCCAGTCCAACAAAAGCCTCTTCGGCACCATCAAGAGAGCGGCTGATGATGTCGGCATCGTCGTGGACGTCCGCCAGCGGGAATCCATCCAACTCACGCAGTTCATCGTCCAGCGAGCGGAAGACACCCGTGCGCCCATCGTAGAAACGGCCCAGCTCGAAGTCGTGCGCACGGAAAACACCGTTCCGCCACTCCACGGGGGCCACTCGCTGCTGCGTCCGGCCACTGCGCACCCACGCGAGGCATCCATCGGGCCGGAGCACCGCCAGATGATTGAAGCGCTCCACCCGCTGCACCAACTCGGTGCGTGACACCGCTCCCGAGCCCATCACCTCGCGCAGCATGAAGCCCACCGCGACACGCGCAGGGAACTGACCCAGCGTCACATCCTTCCCCAGCAACACCTCCAGCAGCCGCGCCGCGTGCGTAGGCGTGAGCGAGTTACCAGACACGGGTTGCGCGTCGCGGTCCTCCAACCCTGAGACCTGAAGCAACTCCTCGAATGCATCGTTCCGCTGCTCTCGGGGAAGATACGCCGTCCCAATGGCTCCCGACTGCCCCCTCGCCTCGTACAGTGTGGAGCGCTGCTGAAGGGCGCCCCTACGGGTGGAGCGTTCAACCCCAGAGCAGCCCGCGACAAGGATGGCGACGCACAGCAACCAGAGGCCACTTCGCATTCAATACCCCATGCCCCTTCAACAAGCGGCCAGCGAGCAGGATGCTGGCATTCGCGTCTGACAAGATGATAGCCATCCACAACGCGACAGAGTCGTGGAAGCCACTGGGCCGGGCCTCTCGTCATCCTGGCAGGTCGCAGCCGTGCGACTCCGACGCCCCGCATCCCCATGCCCGCCCAGCGTCGCGCGCTGGTGACGCAACAGGGAGATGAGCGACACCATGGGTGCTCTCCGTGCCTTCACGGGCAAGAAGCCCTCGTCCCCTGGCAGGTCACTCTCAGCGAGGTCACAGCAAGCACTACACAGGCTCCTCACTTTTGACGCGCCTATTCAACGTTGACGGGCCGCTCCCAACAACGGTGAACGAATGTGCCCCCCAAAGAACGAATCCTCTTCCAGTCTTCTTCAATTCACCCACACATACAACAGCAGCCCCTTGGTCGTGCGCCGCAGTCGCAGTCGCATAATCACCCTTTGTCAGGGTCACCGACACCAGCTCAGTTTCTGAGTCGACAAACCCATCGATCCCAACTGTCCCGTCAGGCTCCTCCGGCCATCGCTCGAGCCTTACCACCTTCCCGATCAACTGGAAGTTCATCAACGGCTCTTGAAACCTCAGGTGAGCGCTACCCTCCCTAAGATTCCTGACGAGTTCAGGCCCAAATGAAAGAAGCCGCGGCACGCTTTTCTCAACCGGCTGCACCAAGGACCATTGAAGCGCCACATTGACCTTGACGGCGGCCCCTCCCTCCGCCATGTCCGCAACAGCATCACACAAGTTTGCACTCACCCCATGCGTGACCCCATCAAAGAACGCCTGAGCCGTATTCACAATCGCGGCCTGTCGCGCAACACTCAGAGCTGTAGCCATTCTCAACATCACCTGGCGCTCAAGCGGCTCCAAGGGTGCCGGGAACGGCAATTCCTCTTGAGCATCAGCAACTCGGGTAGCGATCGTTATCACATAACTCCCGATCCGGGTCTGACCCAATCGGGCGTTCTTCGATACAAATCTTGAGACCTTCCCTTTCAACAGGCGGCCGAAATACGGTCTTCGCTCATCCACGGCTGCCGCAGCAGCAGCATAAAGCCTGAGCGCCCCATCAAATGCCTTTACCCCGTCTTTGAGCGGAATAGTTCCATCGCGAGCATCCTCTCGCTCGATCTGCAGCTCTGCGATGTCATACCCCACATCTCGAACGCTCGTATAGACATCACCGGCCGAACGACGCTCAACGCGAGCCACTAGTTCAAGAAGCTCTGAGGTGCGTTCAGCATAGTCGCGCAAGCTTCTATCTAAGACACATATCGCGGCAACATCTTCATTGCGCCGTTGCTCAGGACGTTCCCAGCACGACGTCTTGCCCGGCCGTGTATCAAAGAGCACCCAGCCAGTTCCGCGCAGATACGCCTCGATCTCAGAAGGCGCAAGCCTCATCAGCGCTTCCTTGTTCCGGGACAGGTCGTTCACGGTACACCTCCATCCCCGACACGACGCATCATATCAACAAGAACAGGGACTGTGAGAAGCTGCCGCCGAGGAATGCGTACCGTAATGCCTTCCTGATCTGGATTCGCGGGCGGCGGAGCATCACGAAGTGAACACCAGTAACCGCAGTGCTGGAGCACGGTAGACTGCTCAGAATGCCCAACCCATCCAGCGCACTCCTTCGGAACCAGAACCACAACCAGAATCCGTGGAGCACTGTTCATTTCTCCGCGCAAGGCTTCATAATTCGTCATCGGCAGAGAGTGTGAAAAGTCGTGCTCGCGCAACTCAAACGACGCCGTGCACTTCAACTGAACATCAAGCTTTGGGGAAAATCTGTGAAAACTCCTGCTGGTTGAAATTGTGGCATCTATCCCATCGTTATCGACGGCAGTCCGAGTGACATTGAATCCGGCGGGCGCACAGATTGCGTGAAGAAATGCTCGGCTAAACTCCTCCTTCCGCATATTCATGGCCATCCCTTCACCAGGAAGTCCGGAAGCCTCGCCCTCTGCTGGCAACGCATCAACGATGCGCTTCAGCAAGTCGGCATGCACCTGATGTCGATCTGGACTTGGCGGAGCACCGGCGGAGGTTATCCCCAACGCCAAGCCAAACTGCCGATCATCCGAGGGGCCCTTGCGCTGCGCCATTCACCTAGGGTTGCGCAGGACATACCCAAAAGTCACGTCTTGACAAACAGCCCCATAGAGAAAAAGCGTCGCACCTGTCCTGGGCTGGGTCCGACGTAGGCATGTCGTCGTCCCGCGCCACGGAAGGGCCGACGTAGCCGATCCCCCACCCCGAGACTGCCAACCGCACATCTGGGTAATGACGCGAAGGGGAATCCGGACACCCTCAAGGTCGCACCGCGCCGCGAGGGTGAACTCGATGAGGTGCTTGTTCTCCGTCGTCCTCGCATCCACAACGAACTCGTCGTCCGGGAATCCCCTCCGATGGGCTCGCGGCCGGCTTGGCGCCGCCAGGGAAGGTCACTGCGTCCAGGTAGCGGGCGAAGGTGCGCTTGCGAATGACGCGTACGCCATGCAGGTCGTTACAGTCCCGCGCGAGGGCCCAGTGTGCCCTGGAGGTTGGCCATGGAGAGAAAGACGGGGAAGGCGCCCGGTGCCAGACCGCTCGAAGCCACGGGCCTACACGGGTCAGGGCTGGTAGGCGGCGCCCTGCCACACCACGGCCCCGTTCAAGCTGTTGGCGCCCGCGTGGAAGTGGCTGATGCCGCCTCCGAGAATGGACGACGCGTCCACCAGGATGAAGAGCTCTACCAGGGCGCCTAGCTCCAGCTTCTGGATGCCCTCTGCGATGCTCACCGGGTCCCACCTCTCTGCAAGGAACTGACTGCGGAGAACTCTTTCTGGCCATGAGCCATGGCGTGGTTCATGGCCACTTCATCCCCCTGATGAGGACAAGATCCAAGCGACGGCCCCGGGTCCCGCCACACCCACGCCTACGAGCCCGCTGGGTCAGGACGACATGCGCAAGCCGTCTGCCTGTGCCACGCTCCAGCGATAGCAAATAAAGGTCCACAATGTCAGACGACCAAGAGTATCCGTGGCTCGATGGGACCGAAGACCTATTCACCCCCAAGGGTGGGTGCATCCTCAATGCGTGCCTGACATACCGTAGAGGCGCGGGGTTTCATGCCTATGCCTACGGGTACCGGCGTTCAGCCGAAATGCTCTTCGAGAGCCTCCGGGAGCGCCACTATTCAGACCCACAGTACTTTGCACTCGCGTTCCTATGGAGGCAGGCACTGGAACTGACTCTCAAATATCTCCATGAAAGGCTGGGGCAATTGGAACTCATGGAGGAGCATCGGACCCCCTCCAAGAAGGCGAGCGCGTCCGCGACAACGCCGCCGGCCCGCACTCACGACCTCCGCAAGCTCTGGGCTTCCATTGAGCCGCGGATGCAAAGGTTCATGCCTGATGCTCCTGAGCATGGGTGGATTGCACGAGTAGTCGAGCAGTTCCATCGTGTCGACCCGGGGTCCGAAGAGTTCCGATACCCTGTGAAGGCGGGAACGGGCACGAAGTCACTCACTTCCCTTCCGGACAGCGTCGTAAGCCTCTCCGCGCTCGACTACAGCATGCGCGCACTCATGAATACCCTGGAGGCAGCAGGGGACGAGGTAGACCGCCTTTTCGGAAAGCATGTCGATGAACTGGAGCGCGCGGAGCAGACGAAAAGCGACAACGCGCCCGCAGAATCCACTGCCACTACCCCGCCACTTCCTGGAACTCGGCGCTGACATCGTGGGCGTTGAAGCTCTTCACCGTGGGCGACCAGCTCTCGCAGACGGCTCGCGCCACCCGCTAGAGTCCCCACATGCATCCCAACGTGCGTCGGGCTCGAGGAAGCGTGCTGCGTGCCCTGGTGTGGTTTGTCAGCGCGCTCCTCCTGCTGGCTGTCATCGCGATGGTCGCGTTCGATTGGTTCACGCGCGCGAAGTACGAGCCCACGCTCGATGCGATGCGACAGGAAGTCACGGCGCACGTGGACCTCTTCTGTCAGGAGCAGACGAAGCTCGCCGCCGACCCGTGGTTCCACGAGCCGCGCACGGAGGGCGACGCGGGGCCGCTGCTCAACGTCTGGACGGAGTGGGACCGCCCGGGCCCGTCGATGCCCGCGGACTCGCCCCTCCAGCTTCCCGCGCACTTGAAGGAGAAGAAGTCGCTGGAGGAATGGTTCGCGGCCAACCCCGATCTGTCCGCGCTCGACTTCAACTGGATGCGCGAGCTCAAGCGGTTCGACCGATGGGATATCCGCCAGAACCTTCCATTCAAACAGGAGGAGCCGTTCGACCTGATGACGGTCCCCTTTCCGAACTTCATCGTGCTGATGGAGTGGTCCAAGCTCCGGCTCCTCCAAGGCATGCGGACCGGGCAGCCCCTGGAGGCAGCTCAGGACGTGCGTCACCTCGCGTGGCTGTCGTATCGGACGGACACCCTGATCGGTTCGATGATCGCCTATACGCTCCTCGGGCTGGAACGCACGGCACATGGACTGACGAAGCAACCTCCGTCGGAGTGGCGACCGATGAGCCAGGAGCAAGGCGATCGCCTGCGCGCCGTGTTCTGGGCGAGCAAGTCGTTCTCCAACATCACCACGCCCGTGGAGGTGGCCCGGAAGGCGCGAAGCTGTGGCTCTGGCATCTCGCGCTGCCTTGGACTGGTCGAGGCGAGCAATCTGGCGAAGCATCTCCAGCCCCTCGCGGAGCCGTCGTATCGCGAGGCCTACGCGGAGCTCGAGAAGGAGATGGCCACGCCCTGCCCCACGTCGGTGTTGGTCACGCAGTGGCAGCACGGCGGCACCATCGAAGATCATCCGCCCAGCAGTGGCTCAATGCCAGACCAGGCAGGCTGGATGCGCAGTCTCCCCGGGCGATATTTCGCAAAGCACATCGCCGGAGTCCTGCTGACCGTCGCGAACCAGGACATCGACCTGCTCAAGAAGCTCCCTCAGGGACAGGCGACTCCCGCCTCCGCCGAAGCCGCTCCTTGAGCGGCGCAGGGTGGACCTTTTCGTCCACCCCTGACTCCGCAACGATTCCGCGAGGTTCCGCGCCACCCGCTGGAGCAATTCATCCGCCCTGGCCCGGCGCGTGCGCTCACCCCGTCACTCAAGTGCCTGGGATCACTCACGCGCGCACGCTTCGCCGCGTGGGCACGCGCGTTGCTGTCCAGCCGCTGACCTTCCCACCGCACCATGGGGGTGTGGGTGGGGGGCGGATGTCAGCGCTGGGGGCACAGCTCGGTGGCGACGTACGCGGCGATACCTGCGGTGGGACAAGCCCTTCTGGCCCTGCTCGAACAGGCGTGTCCGAAGCCTGAGTTCGAGGGCGCGAAGTTCCGCCTCTACCAGGCCTCCGACTTCAAGGCCCCCATGGACGAGGGCATCTCCCTCTTCCTCTTCCGCGTCACCCCCAGCACCACACGCCGCAACCTTCCCGGTCGACTCGACTCGCAGGGACGCCGCACGCGCCGCCCCCTCCCCGTCGACCTCTACTACCTGCTCACGCCCTGGGCGAAGTCCGCGGCCAAGCAACACCGGCTCCTCGGCTGGGCCATGCGCCAGCTCGAGGACACCCCCACCCTCACCGCCAGCTTCCTCAATCACTACGGCACTCCCGAGACAGACACCTTCCTCCCGGATGAAACAGTCACCGTCGTCTACGAGCCGCTATCCATCCAGGACATGCTCAACGTCTGGGAGCCCGGCAAGCCGAACATCCAGGTCTCCGCCTCGTACATCGCGCGCATGGTCGGCATCGAATCCGCCATCGCCGACGAGGAGGCCGGCCCCGTCCAGACGCGCGTGATGTCGCCCGGAAAGGTGACCGAGCGATGAGGCCCGCCATCCACGTCCTCGAGCACGTGTCGCGCGTGGCTCCGCTCGGCATCCGCTTCCGCGACGAGGCCACGGGTGCATCGATCGGCGAAGGACTGCGCGTCAGCGCGTTCCCCGAAGGACAGCCCGCGTTGCGCCGCGAATCCGTGGTCAACCGCTCGGGCATCCACCTGCTGATGAACCTCCCCGGCTTGCGAGACTTGGAGTTCGGAGGCGAGCACGCCGGCGACGACGCGTGGTGGGCCGCCCTGCCCTCGCGACGTCCCTACACCATCGAAGTGCATGACACCTTGAACCGCTTCGTGTCGTGCGCCTTCCGCGCGGCGCTTCCACATCGGGGCCTCTTCTCCCTCGACTGCGTTACCTCTCCCCCTTCGCCGTTGTCGCCACCGTCTCCCTCCGTTCCGCTCTTCTCCGCGCCCACGCGGCAGAGCGCCGTGCCCATGGCCGTCGTGCGCGCGGAGCTGTGGGACACGAAGGCGAAAGCCCCCGCCGCATGGGCGTTGGTGGAAGTCACACCCACGGGGGGCGTCACCGCGCGCGGCATGACGGATGAGCGCGGACGGCTCGCGCTGTTCTTCCCGTACCCGGCTCCCGTGGACTTCGCTCCCGGCTCGCCCGTCGACGCATCCAGCCTGCCTCCGGGGCTTCCGCTCTTGGAGCAGACCTGGCTGCTCCAGCTTCGCGTCCGTCACGACTACCGCGCACCCGGGACGGCGCTGCCGGACGTGTGCACCACGCTGTCCCAACCCCCGGCGGGGGTGTGGGCGGACACGGGCAGCCCCCAGGCGCTGCTCGAGCCAACGCTGCGCTACGGCCAGGAGCTCGTCCTGCGCACCCAGGATGCGCCTGCCTCCCGGCTGTGGATCACCCCCACGGGTTCACCTCCCTAGGAAATGACCGATGCCTGAATATCTCGCTCCCGGTGTATTCGTCGAAGAGACCAGCTTCCGCTCGAAGTCCATCGAGGGCGTGAGCACCACCACCACCGGCTTCATCGGCCCCACCCGCTACGGGCCCGTGGAGCTGGAGCCCGAGCTCATCACCAGCGTGGTGGAGTTCGAGCGCATCCACGGCAACCGCCGACAGCTCGCCTTCACCGACGACGTCACGCTGCACAACTACACGTGGCACGCGGCGCGCGCCTTCTTCGAGGAGGGCGGCAAGCGGCTCTACATCAGCCGCGCCTTCCGCCGTCCGGACGACGCGCTCTACACGGGCCTGGACACCACCATCGACCTTGGCACCGGCACCGCCGTCGCCAACGAGTACAACGACGGCCACGCCCGCGCGCTCCTGGATGCGAGCGCGAACCCCAAGACGGACACGCTGTCGCTGACGGCGCGCTTCCCGGGCTCGGCCGGCAACCTGCGCGTGCGCTTCTCCCTGCGCGTGGGCCAGAACGTCCTCTCGTTCGAGGACGGCACGCCCCGCGTGGGCGCGCTCCTGGCGCGCGACGTCGTGCTCATCCGCGACATCCAATCCCCCATCTCCAGCCCCGTGGGCACCGGCGAGTTCTACCTGGCCACGTGGGACGAGGACGTGCAGGACTGGAAGTTCACCGGCGGCGCCGGCAGCCCCCTCTTCCTCGCGTCGCTTCAAGAAAACGCGGGCTTCGAGATTCGCGTCGTCACCGTCGCCGTGACGGTCATCCCCATGGATGACCCGGCCTCCGCGCAGACGTGGGACGGGCTGGCCCTGGACCCCGGGCACACGCGCAGCGGCGCGGCGGACTCGCTGTCCGCGCGCTTCGCCTACGACGCGGACGAGCCGGCGAAGAACCGCGACGTCCCCATCATCATCTCCACGCAGAACCTGGATGACGGCGTGGAGGTGCTCGGCGCCTTCCTGGATGCCAGCCTCGCCAGCCCCATCATGAGCCCGCCGCTGGACTCCGCGCTGGAGGACCCGGACTCGCCCGAGTCGCAGCGCTCGCTGGAGGTGCTGCTCAAGGGCGGCAGCGACGGCATGCGCCCCACCGCCGACGACTACAAGGGCCAGCAGGTCCCCAACACGACGCGCAAGACGGGCCTGTTCCACTTCGAGGACCTGGAGGACATCTCCATCGTCGCCGCGCCAGGCTCCACGTTCGGCTACGAGAACGGCTACGGCGCCAACGCCGCCACCATCATCAACCTGCTCATCTCCCACGCGCAGCGGATGAAGTACCGCATCGCCGTGCTGGACAGCGGCAATGGCCAGACGCTGGGACAGGTGCGGGCGCTGCGCGCCAAGATAGACACCAGCTACGCGGCGCTCTACTACCCGTGGGTGAAGGTGCTGGACCCCGTCACGCGCCAGCCCATCTTCCTGCCGCCCAGCGGCTTCGTGGCGGGCATCTACGCGCGCAACGACGTCAACCGCGCCGTCTACAAGGCCCCCGCCAACGAAGTGGTGAACCTGGCGCTCGGCTTCGAGACGAACCTGAGCAAGGCGCAGCAGGAGGTGCTCAATCCGGAGGGCATCAACGCGTTCCGCTACTTCGAGGGGCGCGGCAACCGGCTGTGGGGCGCGCGCACGACGGCGTCGGACCCGGAGTGGAAGTACGTCAACCTGCGGCGCTACTTCGCCTATCTGGAGCGCTCCATCGACAAGGGGACCCAGTGGGCGGTGTTCGAGCCGAACGGCGAGCAGCTCTGGGCCAACGTGCGGCGCACCATTGAAGACTTCATGCTCAATGAGTGGCAGCAGGGCGCGCTGCTCGGAGAGAAGCCGGAGAAGGCGTACTTCGTGAAGTGCGACCGCAGCACCATGAGCCAGAACGACCTGGATAACGGTCGGCTGGTCTGCCTCATCGGCGTGGCGCCGCTGCGCCCGGCCGAGTTCGTCATCTTCCGCATCGGTCAGTGGACCGGCGACCGGAAGTAATCCCTCTGGAGACCACCCATGGCTGTCTTTCGTGATCGCCCCTATGTGCAGTTCAACTTCCTGGTCGACCTGGGCGCCGGCAACGGCACCGAAGGGCCGGACGCGGGCTTCCAGGAGATCTCCAACGTGGGCATGGAGGTCACCGTCGCGGAGTACCGCAACGGCAACGAGAAGGAGAACAGCGTCCGGAAAATCACCGGCCTGAACAAGGCGACGGACGTCACCATGAAGCGCGGGGTGATTGGCTCGCTCAGCCTCTACAAGTGGTTGGACCAGCTGCGCAACGGCGAGTCCAACGCGCTGCGCACCGTCACCATCCAGCTCCAGAACGAGGACCACACCGCGGTGGTGCAGACGTGGAAGCTGCTGCGCGCGCGCATCATCAAGCACGTCAGCGGCCCCTTCAACGCGAAGGGAACGGACGTGGCCATCGAGGAGCTCACCATCGCGTACGAGCGCCTGGAGATGGAGTGACGTGAGCCGCCCCGCCGCCAGACGCCTCCCCGGCTTGCGCTTCGAAATCCAGGCACCGTCCGTCGTGGACGTGTTGCCCCGGATGGACGTGGGCGCGTTCGTGGGCTTCGCCTCCTCCGGTCCCCTGCACGTGCCGGTGGCGGTGGAGGACGTGGCGGACTTCGAGGCGGTGTTCGGCGAGGCCCCGCTGCTCGCATGGGACGCCGAGCGCGGAGAGCCCGTGCAGGGGCACCTGGCCTCGGCGGTGCGCGCCTTCTTCCGCAACGGGGGACGGCGCTGCTGGGTCGTCCGCGTGGCGGGGCCCGACGCGAAGTCCAACACCTTCCCTGTCCCCGGGCTGCTGCGTTGCTCGGAAGGTGGAGCGGTGTCCACGGCCGTGGCCCGGGCGCGCTCGGAAGGGAGCTGGTCGGACCCGGTGCGCGTGGCGGCATCCATCCATCGTGAACTGGTGGACCTGGTGGACTGGAGCACCACGGGAGGCGGCGACGCGACGCTCGTCGTGACGGCCTCGGGTGGAGTGGCCGTGGGAGACCTGCTGCGCGTGGGCTTCGATGGCACCGCGTGCGCGCTGCTCGTGCCCGTGGAGTCGGTGGAGGCCGTGGGCCAGGAGGCGGCGCCGTCCTACTCGGGGCCCGCGCCTCGACGCGTGACGATGCGCGTGCGCACGAAGAAGGCCCGGTGGCTCGAATCGAGCGTGGCGCCGACGTCGCTGCCCACCGCGTCGTGGACCCGAGGCGAAGGGGAGGTCGCCACGCTCGGGGTGACGGCGATGACGGACCCGGGCCCGGGCGATGCGCCCCGTGTGCTCACCCTCACGTTGAGCGTGACTCCGGAGGGCGCGCCGCCTCCGGGCGCGGTGCTGCGGTTGATGGAGGCGTCGCTGGGCGAGCACTGGCTCCTGGTGGAGTCCGTCGTGCTGGGACAGGTGGGCGCGGGAGCGGTGCAGGTCTCCGGCGTCGCCTCTCGCGTGCTGACGTCCACGCCCGGTGCCGTGAGCTCGGCGCCAGCCTGGTGCGAGCGATTGACGCTGGGCCTGTGGACCCGCCGGAGCGCGGAGCAGCCCGCGCAGCTCGAGCGGCTCGGATTCTGCCCGAGCCATCCGCGCCACTGGGCCGCGCTGCCCACGGACACCGAGCGGGCCCGCTTCGAGGACACGGAGACGCTTCCCTCGCGGCTTCCCGAAGAGCGGCTGCCGAGCGACTGGCGCCAGGGCATCCCCAGCAGCCGCTTCCCCCTTGCCGGCCCGGGAGCGCGGGGTGAGGCGTTCTCCATTCCCCTCGGACTGTCGGACTCGCCCACCGCCTACGTGGGCTGCACGCCGCCCGCCGGGGACTCGCTGACGCGTGACGGACTTGCGTCCTTCGACGCGGACCTCTTCCTGGATGCGGACCTGAAGTCGGTGAGCATCGAGGCACTGCCGGCCCAGGCGGACTTCCTGCGCTACCAGAGCAGCCGCCCGCGCTCGCTCAAGGGCCTCCACGCCGTCATGGACCGACTGGACGCGACGTTGGTGGCCGCGCCGGACGCCATCCATCGCGCCTGGGTACTCACGGGCAGGCCCTCCGTCCCGCCGCCCGCGCCAAACGAGCCGCTGCCCGAGCCCGACTGGGGGACGTTCCTCGATTGCGCGCACGAGCCGCCGCCCGCGCCCGCGCCACTGGTCGCCTCACCACCGGAGCCCACCTCAAGTCAGCCCTTCACGCTGACCTGGGCCACGCTGCCCGGAACGGGAATCGAGTATGTGCTGGAGGAGGCGCTGCGCCCGGACTTCAGCGATGCGGCCGTGCTGTACCGGGGGCCGCTCACCACGCGCACGCTGTACGGGCGCACGCCGGGCACTCGCTACCATCGCGTCCGCGCGGAACGGGCGGGAATCACCGGACCCTGGACTCCGGGCGTGGCCGTCAGCGTGTCGCCTCCCGCGCGGTGGCAGCTGCTGCCGGCTTCGTCCTACGACGTGGGGCCGCTGCTCGCGGTGCAGCGCTCGCTGGTGCGCATGGCGCGGGCTCGCGGAGACCTGCTGGCCGTGCTGTCGCTGCCCGAGCACTACCGCGAGGAGGACGCGCTCGCGCACGCGGGGACGCTCCAGTCGCCACTCGGCGCGGAAGAGGACGGCGTGCCTCCGATTGGCTTCGCGGAGGACGCGGCGCTGTCGCACGGCGCGCTCTATCACCCGTGGACCTTCGTCTCCGAGGAGAACAAACCCGCGGAGCCCCGGCGCATGCCTCCGGACGGCAACGCGTGCGGCGTGCTCGCCCGGCGCGCGCTGGAGCGAGGCGCCTGGGTGGCTCCCGCGAACGAGCCCTGGACGGGGGTGGTGGCGCTGAGTCCGGCGTTGGGCCGCGACTGGTGGCTGGACCTCCAGGAAGCGCAGGTCAACGTCGTGCGCCAGGAGCCGCGCGCCTTCCTCACGCTGTCCGCGGACACGCTGGCAACGGACCCGGAGCTGCGGCCCATCCACGTCCGTCGGCTGCTGTCCCTGCTGCGACGCGCGGCGCTGCGCCTGGGCGCGACCTACGTCTTCGAGCCCAACGACGCCAGCTTCCGCCGCCGGGTGCAGCGCGGCTTCGAGTCACTGCTCGGAGACCTCTTCGTCCGGGGCGCCTTCGCCGGCAAGACGCGCGAAGGCGCCTTCCAGGTGGTGACGGGCTCCGAGCTGAACACGCCCACCCTCGTCGAGCAGGGCCGCTTCTACGTGGACCTGCGCGTGGCCCCTTCCCAACCCCTCACCTTCCTCAACGTGCGGCTCGTCCAGAGCGGCGACCGCGGGCTCGTCACGGAGGCGCGCTAGGCCATGGCCACGACCGAGGACGAGACGGTCATCGACCCCTTCATCGCCTTCGCCTTCGCGGTGGAGATCGACATCCCGGACCTCGCGCCCACCGCGTGCTTCGCCGCGTTCTCCGAATGCGACGGCCTGGAGATGACGATGGACGTGAAGACCATCCGCGAGGGCGGCAACAACGGCCGGCAGATTCGCCTCACCGGCGCGCACAGCTTCGGCCAGCTCACGCTCAAGCGCGGCATGAGCGCCAACGATGACCTGTGGCGGTGGTTCGAAATCATGAGGACCCGTCCCCGCCTGCGCGCGAGCGCGGAGGTGGTGATGTTCGGTCCCGGGCTCGAACGGAAGGAGCGCGCGCGCTTCGTCCTGTCGCGCTGCCTGCCCGTGAAGCTCAAGGCCCCTCCGCTCAACGCGAAGGACGGCATGGTGGCCATCGAGGAGCTTCAAATCGCCTACGAGTCCCTCACCCGCAAAGCCGGAGGCGCCTGAGCCATGTCCGACGACGCCACGCCGCTCGCGAAGGCGAAGCTGCTCCAGCTCGACTCCAACTTCGAGCACCCGATTGACGAGCAGACCACGTCCACCGTGGTGCAGTTCAACCCGGAGACGCTGAAGGTCGCCTACGCCAACCAGGTGCAGCAGCCCTCTGGAGGCGGAGACCAGCGCGGCACACCCGCGCAGCAGTTCGTCGGCGCGGGCACCACCAAGCTGAGCGTGCAGTTGTGGTTCGACGTCACGGGCCAGCCGGAGGGCGCCTCGGACGCGGTGGAGGACGTGCGCAAGCTCACCGCGAAGGTGGCCTTCTTCATCACTCCGAAGAAGGAGGGCGACAAGTTCGTCCCGCCCGCCGTGCGCTTCCTGTGGGGCAGCTTCCAGTTCGACGGAATCATGGAGTCGATGGAGGAGTCGCTGGAGCTGTTCTCCGCCGAGGGCCTGCCCCTGCGCGCCAGCGTCAGCTTCAGCCTGTCGCAGCAGAAGATCACCGCCTTCGTCTTCGCACCCACGCAGCCTCCCGCGGGAGCCAGTCCGAACCCCAGCGGCAAGGGCGCGGGAGAGGCGCCCATGAAGTCCGCGCCGGAGGGCTCGACGGTGCAGGGGCTCGCGTCGAACGAGGGCAAGGGCGCGAGCTGGCAGGGCATCGCCTCCGCGAACGGAATCGAGAACCCGAGGCGACTGGCCCCGGGGCAGCTCATCGACTTGCAGGCGGGCATCAACATCGGAGTCAGGCGGTAGCGGGGGGCGTGCATGGCCGTGGTCATCAACGAGATGGAAGTGGTGAGCGCGCCGCCAGCGGCGTCCACGCCGTCAGGGGGCGGGTCCGGGGGCTCGGCCGAAGGTGGCGCGTCAGCGGTGCAGAAGGCGCACGAGCAGGAGCGCGCCCAGGTCCTCCACCGCGAACGGCACGCACGCGTGCGCGCGCACTGAGTCGGAGAGCGCCATGGCCGACGGAACAAGCAATGACTCCAAGCTGCGCGCCTCCCGCCCCACGCTGCGGGTGGACGGTCGCGAGCACCCCACGCTCGCCAGTGGGCTGCTGGAGCTGTGCATCGTCGAGACGGCGCAAGGGCTGTACCGGTGCGAGGCGACGTTCGGCAACTGGGGTCCGAAGGATGGCGAGACGGGGTTTCTCTACTTCGACCTCTCGGTGCTCGACTTCGGCAAGCCTTTCGAGGTGCGGCTGGGCACCCAGGATGTCCTCTTCGAGGGGCGCATCACCGGCCTGGAGGCCGGCTTCCCGGAGAGCGCCTCCCCCACCCTCACGGTGCTGGCCGAGGACCGCCTCCAGGACCTGCGGATGACGCGGCGGACGGCGACGTACGAGAACGCGACGGACGAGGACGTCCTGCGCCAACTCGCGGGCAAACATGGCCTGACGGCCGAGGTGGAGGTCCCAGGGCCCAAGCACCCCGTGCTGGCCCAGGTGAACCAGAGCGACCTCGCCTTCCTGCGCGAGCGCTGCCGTGCGCTGGGCGCGGAGCTGTGGGTGGAGGGCCGCACGCTGAAGGCGAAGGCGCGCGCAAGCCGCTCCAGTGGCCAGCCCCTGAAGCTGGGACGTGGCAACGAGCTGATGTCCTTCACGGTGCTGGCGGACCTGGCGGGGCAGCGCTCCTCGGTGACGGTGAGCGGGTGGAACGTGGCGGAGAAGGACGCGATTGCGTGTGAGGCCGGCCCTTCGGTGCTGGGCGCGGAGCTGGAGAAGGACGAGAGCGGGGCGAGCCTGCTGGCCTCGAAGCTGGCCGAGCGCAAGGAAGCCGTGGTGCACGCGGCCCCCATGAGTGTCCCGGAGGCGCAGGCGCGCGCGGACGCGCACTTCCGACAACAGGCACGGCGCTTCGTGGTGGGACGTGGCACGGCGCAGACAGACGCGAAGCTGCGCGTGGGGGCGCGCGTGGAGCTGACGGGCCTGGGGCCGCTGTTCAGCGGCAAGTACCACCTGGCCGAGGTGAAGCACCTGTTCGACGGCGCGCGCGGCCTTCGCACGGAGCTGGTGGCGGAGCGCGTGGGACTGGGGAAGGCGTCATGAGCGCGGACGCGGCGTGGGAACAGGTGTTGGACGAGCGCGTCGCGGACGGCCTGGGTGGTCGCTTCTACGGCCTGTATCCAGCGCGAGTCACGGACCTCAAGGACCCGGACAGCCAGGGTCGGGTGAAGGTGCTGCTGCCGTGGGCCGCCGACGCGGCGGGGGGCGGACGCTACGAGGCGTGGGCACGACTGGCCACGCTGATGGGCGGCAAGAATCGCGGCTCCTGGTTCGTGCCGGACGTGGATGACGAGGTGCTCGTCGGCTTCGAGGCGGGCGACGCTCGGCGGCCCTATGTCGTCGGCGCGTTGTGGAACGGGAAGGACACGCCGCCGGAGTCCATGGACGGCGCGGGTCGCAACGCGAAGAAGGTGCTGCGCTCGCGCAACGGCATCGTCATCACGCTCGATGACACGGACGGACAGGAGACGCTCACGCTGGAGACGCCCGCCGGTCAGACGGTGACGCTCAAGGACGGGCCCGGCTCCATCGAGGCGAAGGACAGCAACGGCAACTCGCTGAAGATGGAGCCCAGCGGCATCACCGTGAATGCCGCGGCCAAGGTCACCATCAACGCGAGCACGGCGGAGATTTCGGCCGGGATGCTCACCGTCAACGCGGGCATGTCCAAGTTCAGCGGCGTGGTGCAGGCGGACACGGTCATCACCAACAGCGTGGTCAGCGCCTCGTATACGCCGGGCGCGGGGAACGTGTGGTGATGGCGACAACCCTTCCCCATCCGGTGCAGTGGGTGACGGCCTCGCCGTTGTGGGGCCCCGCGCCCGACAAGCTGGCGCGACTCCAGGCGCCCGGCATCCTCCAGTTCGACTCGGATCGCTTCATGGAGGAGCTGGCGGAGCGACTCCAGGCGCCCACGCGGCCGGACCTGACGGACCTGCTGGTGACGCGCTTCAAGAGCTACCGCGAGCGCATGCCCGGCGAACCTCCCGACGACGAGGTCAATACGCCGCCCAAGCTGTACCAGCCGGCGCACGGGCGCTTCTATCTGGTGGCCGCGAGCCTCGTGTGTCGACTGCCGGGCCTGCCGGACCACGTCGTGGACACCGCGAGCGGAGAGAAGGCCGCGTTCGTCCTGCGTCGCTCCCTGGGCGGCGGCAAGGAAGGCGCGTGGGTGCCAGCTTCGCCCGGCAGTCCCGCCGACAAGCGGCGCATCTGGAAGGAGCTGAGCACGGCGGAGACAGGCGCGCTGGCGAAGGGCGAGGAACTCTTGCCCCTCTTCCCGATGAACTTCGCCTCCGAGGGGAAACGGCGACGGATGCTCGTGGGGCTGGTGCCCACCTCCAGTCGCGACACCTTCGAGTCCGCGGCAGCCTTCCAGGACGACGACCCGAGCACGGGGTTGGACCCGGACAAGATGCTGGCGGACGAGGCCGAGGGGCAGGTGGTCGCGCCGTTCGAGCAGCTCCTCGCGTACACGAAGGCGACGAGCGAGGCGGTGGCCGTCCAGAAGGAAGTAACGCGCTTCCTGCTCGTGGACTTCGCCACCTTCCTGGAGGAGCGCCTCCCCGCGCTGTGGACGCTCCTGGACAAGGCGTCACCAGGACCCACGCCCGCGGCGGGTTCTCCCCTGCGCACGCTGTTCCTGTTGCTGACAGGCAGCCACCGCGTGGAGGGCAGCTCCGGGGACACGTGGCAGCAGGCGCTGCGCAAGGCGATGCAGCAGCGCACGGCCATCCTCAACGGCGGCACGGGCGGGCTCGACTACAACCTGCGGCTCTGCACCGAGGTGACGGTGGCGGCGCTGCGCTCGGCGTTGGGCGCGGCGGTGGTGGCGGGGGTGTACTCGCTGCCCTCGGAGCCGGAGCCGGTGTCCAAGCTGGAGGAGCCGGGCAAGGCGCTCTACGTGCTGCGGTGCGTGTATTTGAAGCCGGCGTGCGGCGCACTGTGCCCGCCCATCGTCAGCGCGCCATCGAAGGGTTTCACCCTGGCGCCGTTCTTTGATTCGGACGCACCCGCGCGACCGGTGCGCATCGAGCTGCCGTTGGACACCAGCATCCGGGGGCTGCGCAAGTTCAAGAAGAACGTCGGCTTCACGCTGTCGAAGGGGCTGCGCAAGCAGATGTCTCGGGTGGCGGGGTTGGAGAAGACGATGAAGGGGGAACTCGATGATGGGCTGAGCTTCGACCTGGGAGAGCTGTGCATGTTCTCCATTCCCATCATCACGCTCTGCGCGTTCATCGTCCTGATGATCTTCTTCAGCCTGCTCAACATCATCTTCTGGTGGATGCCCTTCCTGAAAATCTGTCTGCCCAAGCCCAGGGTGGGGTGAGTCCATGGACGCCGGAAAACTCATTGGACGCGGCCTCGGCTTCCCCCCACGCGTGGGCCCGGATGGGCGCATGCAGTGGTCCGAGGGTGAGCGCAACGTGCGTGAAGCCATTCAAATCATCCTCGCCACCGAGCAACGCGAGCGGCTGATGTTGCCGGAGTTCGGCGCGGGGCTCGGGCGCTTCCTGTTCGAGCCGAACACCGTCACCACACGGCATCAAATCGCCGATCGCATCAACCGGGCCCTGGCGCAGTGGGAGCCCCGCATCGCGGTGGAGTCGGTCAGCGTGGACGCGGACCCACAGGACGCTCGGGCCGCCACGGCGACCATCACCTACAAGCTCGTGGCCACCGGCGCACGAGAGCGGCTCAACCTGAGCGTCACGCTCGCGGGGTAACGACATCGTGCCACTCACCCTCCCGCCCATCGATGACCGCAAGTACCAGCAGCTCCTCGACGAGGCGCTGGCACGCATCCCCATCCACAACCCCGAGTGGACCAACTTCAACAAGTCCGACCCGGGCGTCACGCTGCTGGAGCTCTTCGCCTTCCTGACGGAGAGCCTGCTGTACCGCGCCAACCAGATTCCGGAGCGCAACCGGCTCAAGTTCCTCCAACTGCTCGGCGTGCCGCTGCTGCCGGCCGCGTCCGCGCGCGGCCTCGTCGCCTTCCGCAACGAGCGCGGCGGTCCGCCGCAGGCCCTCACGCTGACGGAGGGCGTGGAGGTCCGCGCCGGCCAGGTGCCCTTCCGCACCGAGCGCGGCCTGGACGTGCTGCCCGTGGAGGCGGCGTGCTTCTACAAGCGGAGCGTCGCGCCCGAGGAGCGGGTGAAGGAGTACTACCAGGAGCTCTACGCCTCCTTCACCGCCACCGCGCCGCCGCCCGCGCCGCTCAACGAACTCCAGTTCTACGAGACGACGCCCTTCTCTCCGCGCGGCACGGAGCCGTTGGACCTCAACACCGAGACGCTGGACAAGGCGCTGTGGGTGGCGCTGCTGCTGCGGCCCGCGGACCGGAAACTCCCCGATGCGCTGACACGAGCGAGGGAAGAGCTGAAGGGCAAGGTGCTGACGGTGGGCCTCGCGCCCGCCGGTGGCTCCGAGGGACGAGACCTGGTCCCCAATGGACAGGCGCGGCCCGTGGGCTCGGCGGTGCTCCATTTCCAGCTTCCCCGCTTGCCCGTGGACGGCAAGCTCCCGGAGGACCCGGCGCTGCGCAACGCGAGCTGGCGCACCCTGGTCACCTCGGAGATGCCTGGCGAGCCCTCCGTGGTGGACGTCCCCCTGCCCTCCACGCTCGGCGAGCTGGAGCTGTGGACGAACCTGGACCCGCTGGAGGCGGGCACGCGGGACTTCCCTCCCTCGCTCGACGACGAGGAACTGGAGGCGCGCGTCATCACCTGGGTGCGCATCACCGCTTCGGCGCCGGTGACGACGAAGCTCCTGTGGGCCGGCATCAACGCCGCGCCCGTGTCCCAGCGAGAGCGCGTGACGAGCGAGCTGCTGCCCACGGGCTCGGGCGAGCCGGACCAGGCGCTGAAGCTGTCGCGCGCGCCGGTGTTGCCGGGCTCGGTGAAGCTGAGCGTCACGGTGAATGGAATCACCGAGACGTGGGAGGAAATCGATGACCTGACGAGCGCGGGCCCCGAGGTCTCCGTGCCGGACCCGCGCCTGCCGCCCGGCTCGCCGCGCCCCGCGCAGACACGCGTGAAGGTGTTCCGTCTGGACGCGGAGGCGGGAGAGCTTCGCTTCGGTGACGGTGCCCACGGCGCGAGGCCGCCGCTTGGGGCCACGCTGCGCGCTGACTATGACCACGGCGTGGGTCGCGCCGGCAATGTGGCCACGGGCACGGTGGCGAGTGGGCCCGCGCTTCCTCCAGGCATCCAGGTGGCGAATCCGCTGCCCACGTGGGGCGGCTCCGACGCGGAGGGCGTGCGCGAAGGAGAGCGGCACATCTCGCGGTTCCTCCAGCACCGGGACAGGCTGGTGACAGCGCAGGACTTCGAGGCGGTGACGCTGCGCACGCCCGGCGTCGCGGTGGGCCGAGTGGATGTGCTGCCCGCGTTCCACCCTGCCCTCTCGCCCAATGAGCCAGGCGATGCACCCGGCGCGGTGACGGTGTTGGCCATTCCCCGCGCGGAGCCTGACGCGCGCGAGGCGGAGGGGCCGGACACGTTCCTCGATGCGATTGCCTGCTGGCTCGCGCCGCGTCGACTGGTGACGACCGAGGTCTTCGTGCGCCGCCCCCAGTACAAGCCCGTCTGGGTGACGGTGGGCCTGGAGGTGGTGGCGGGAGTCTCGCAGGCACAGGTGCGCGAGGCGGTGAAGGCGGCCCTCATCGAGTTCCTGTCTCCCCTGCCCCCCGAGGACGCGGAGTTGCTGGAGCAGACGGTGTCGCTGGCGGGCGCGAACCTGTCCACGGTGGCCCGGCGTGGCTGGCCGCTGCGCAAGGCGGTGGTGTCGCTGGAGCTGGCGGCGGTGGCCAGTCGCGTGGCGGGCGTGGCGCTGGTGCGCGGGGTGCGACTGGGGCTGGCCACGGGCACTCAGCAGGACCAGATACCGATGACGGGGCTCCAGCTCCCCCGGCTCGCCGGACTCTCGGTGGCCGTGGGTGACGCGCCCTCGCTCGACGACCTGCGCGGCACGTCCGTCACGACGACGCAGCGGCCGTTCGTCTCGGTGCCCATCGTCCCCGAGGAGTGCCGATAGATGGATGCCAACGGCGCTCGTTTTCATCTGCTGCTCGGTCGCGACGACTGGGGCCGCTGCACCTCGAAGGGCCGCGTTCTCTCCGAAGCGTGGAGCGAGGCGTCCGGCACCGGCGCGGACGTCGCGTGGGACTCATCGCGCTCGGAGGTGTCCCTGCGCGCGGAGCTGTTCCGCTTCATCGCCGCGCCGCGCGACGTGCCTCCCGTGCTGCAGGACCGGCGCGGCGCCGCGAAGGACCGCTATGGCAACGTCTACTGGGTGGCTCTCGACGGACGCACGCTGAAGGTGCTCTCCAGCGGTTCGAGGCAGACGAGCGACTTCTGGCCCGTCACGCCCGAGGCCGCACCCGTCTCCGGCACGGGCGGCTTCGGCCCGCTGATTCCGCCCACGCCTCCCACGCCCGAGCTGCTCGGAGCCATGGCCATCAGCGGGCATCACTACCTGGTCGTCGGCACGCTCGCGCCCGCGGGGCTGCTCGTGTTCGACCTGCACTCGGGCGGCCCTCCGGTGCGACACCTGTGGCCCACGGGTGTGCCCTTCGCGCCGTGGGACATGGCGGCCACTCCCGATGGCGGCGTGGTGGTGCTGGACCGTCAGCACCGCCGCCTGTGGCGCCTGGACGCGGGCTTCCGCGTGGTGCGCACGGGCGTGGATGACGTGCTCTCCGCGTCACGGGTGGAAGCCTTCCAGCCCCTGGCCGGAGGACCGACGCGAACGATTCCCGCCGTCACCTTCCCACGGCCGGTGACGCTGGATGCGTCGACGCCCGTCGCCGCCCAGGACCCCATCTCCGTGGAGGTGCTGCCCGACGGCCGCGTGCTCGTGCTGGACCGGGGCACCGAGGACAGTCGCCTGTTGGTCTACCGCGACGGCGTCCTGACAGGCGCCCCCGTGCCGCTGGAGGTCGATGGCCTCCTTGGCGACAACAGTCCCGCGTCGTCGTACGTCCTGGTGGCGCATGACATGGCGCTGCTTCCGGCCGGGTCGGATGGCTCGGTGGGCCGCGTCGTCGTGGTGGGTCGGGACGGCAACCAGGCCTTCGCCTTCGAGCTGCACACCTCGGAAGGCGGCGACCTCGTCGCGGTGGCGCAGCCGGAGTACCTGCCGCTGCGGTTGTTTGGCGGCAAGGCGCTCATCGCCTCGGACGGGCAGGCCCTCTACGACTTCGCGGACACGTTCATCCCGCTCGTGGCGCAGCGACGCCCGCGCTACGTCTCCGAGGGCACGCTGCGCACGCCCGTGCTCGATGGACGGACGCCTGACTGCGTGTGGCATCGGCTGCTGTTGGACGGCTCCCTTCCGCCCGGAGCACGCATCGTCGTGCGCAGTCGCGCGGCCAATGAGCGCTCGGACCTGGAGGCCCTTCCCTTCAGCGAAGAGCCCGCGCTCTACAAGCGAGGAGCCGGCTCCGAGCTGCCCTTCACCACGACGGCGCGGGGCGAGCACCGAGGCACCTTCGAGGTGCTCTTCCAGCGCGCCAGGGGCCGCTTCGCGCAGGTGGAGCTGGTCCTCCAGGGAGGCGGCGCCGCGACTCCGCGCATCCACGCGATGCGAGCGTGGTACCCGCGCTTCTCCTACGCGGAGCAGTACCTCCCAGGCCTGTACCGACAGGACCCTGAGTCGGCCAGCTTCCTGGACCGCTTCCTCGCGAACCCCGAGGGACTGCTCACGCCCCTGGAAGACCGCATCGCCGCCGCACAGGTCCTCTTCGACGCGAGGAGCGCGCCCCCGGAGGCGCTCGAGTGGCTGGCCTCCTGGTTCGGCGTGGCGCTGGACCCGGCCTGGGACGAGACGCGTCGCCGCCTCTTCCTCCGTCACACGCTGGACTTCTTCCAGTGGCGAGGCACGCCGCGCGGCCTGCGCATGGCGCTGCGCGTGGCCCTGGACGACTGCCCTGACGCGTCCATCTTCACCGATGACACCGAGCCGACGCGCGCCCGCTACCGCATCGTCGAGCGCTTCCGCACCGCGCGCACCCCGTTCCTCTTCGCGACGGACACCTCCGAGGCGGGAGGCATCCGCATCCAGCCCGCCGCCACGTCGCGCCGCTGGGAACCGTCCCAAGGCATCGCGAGGCTGCTGGAGCGCTATCAAGCCGCGCTCTCCGACGCGGGTGTGACGGCGGCGTCCGATGCGCTCCCCTTGCGCGAGCCCACCCAGGCCGCGGTGGCCACCGTGTGGCGAGCCTTCACGCAGGAGACGCTCGGCTTCATCCCGGCCGCCACGGCAGCGAGCGCGCCGCGCTGGCTCGACTTCCTCACGCGACGCTATCGGACGGTGCAGGCCCTCAACGCGGCGCATGGCACCACGCTGACGGACTTCACGCAGGCCGTGTTGCCAGTGACGCTGCCCGGGGACGGTCCGGCGCAGTCGGACTGGTACCACTTCGAAACGGTGGTGCTGCCGGTGCGTGCGGCGGCCCATCGCTTCACGGTGGTGCTGCCCGTCCCACGAGGCAGCGCGGCGCAGGAGCAGCGCGCGCGACAAGAGCAGGCGATGCGGGTGGTGGCGGTGGAGAAGCCGGCCCACACCGTGTTCGACGTGAAGTTCTACTGGGACATGTTCCGCGTCGGCGAAGCCCGCCTGGGCGTGGACACCCTGGTCGATCTGGGCAGCCGTGCCCCCGAGCTGATGCCCGCCATGCGGCTCGGACGCGAATACCTGGCGGAAAGCCATCTGGCCCCGAGACCACCCCAGGACGCCGCGGACCGGCGAATCCTGGGGCGGGACTTGCTCGGGCGCCGTGAGACCCACGGGAGCGACATCCAATGAGCACCTTCACTTCCACGTCAGTGCAGCGCGCGCCGGCCGACCCGACCAGACACGTCAACTACGTGCTCGGCATGGTGCTGGGCGTGGACGACTTCACCCAGGAGTTCGCCTACCTGTCGGAGCGAGACAGATGGCTCGCGCGCGACCTCCTCGGCTACGGCACCGCCTGGGGCCTCGCCGTGAGCCACGGCACCGGCACGCGCGGCCCGGAGGTGCGCGTCACCCCCGGCGCGGCGCTGACACCGCGAGGACAACTGGTCCGCGTGACGCCCACCCAGTGCGCCGCGCTCAACGACTGGCTCATCGCGCGCGGCACGGAGGTGGATGCCTACCTGCGTGCCGGCAACCGGCTGACGGTCTACGTGGTGCTTCGTCACCGCGACTGCCTGACGGACCCGGTCCCCGTGCCGGGAGAGCCGTGCCGCACCGAGGACGACACCACCGCGCCCTCGCGTGTGACGGACGACTTCCACCTGGAGCTGGCGCTCCAGCCGCCCCCGCCTCCGCTCGAGGAGAGCGCGGTGCGCGACTTCGTGCGCTGGCTGCGGCGGAACATGAACGTGGTCTCCTCCACGCCCACGCCCACGACGCTGGAGCAGTTCATCACCCTGCTGCGCGGCTCCGTCGTCCCCTCGTCGCCGGTGTCACCGGTGGACGACTACGTGCTGGACGACCCGCCGGGTGGACCCCTGCCGGTGCTGGAGACGGACGTGGAGGCCTTCCTGCGCGAGGCGTCGCGGCTGTGGGTGACGGAGCTGCGTCCCTTGTGGCGGACGAACTGGCTGGGCGAGTCCCAGGGCTGCACCCAACCCGTGTCTCCCGCGCCGGAGTCGCCGAACGACGGCGTCCTGCTGGCGGCCGTGGACCTGCCGTTGGTGCGCGAGCTGGGCACCGGTCCGTGGAAGGTCGACGCGGCGGGCACGAAGACGGTGGACGAGAGGCAGCGGCCGTACCTGCTGCACCAGCGCATGCTCCAGGAGTGGCTGCTGGCGGGGCTCGCCCGTGACGCCTCTGCGGTGCACCACCCGGACAACCTGCAGCCCTACTCCCTCATCGCGGCGGGAATGATTCCCATCGACGACACCTCCACCGACGTTGGCTACAACGGTTTGAAGGCGACGAAGGTGGACGTCGGGCTCGTGACGCTGAGCTTCGACGGCTTCGCGCACCAGCCGGACCAGTGGCGCTACGTGGTCAAGGCGACGCTGGTGGAGCCGCAGAACGGACTGGTGACGCAGCCCTCCGTCACCTTCGTACGCGCGGACGCGGATGGCCTGCTGCTGAAGGTGCGGGACAAGGACGCCCTTCTTCCCATCGCCACCCTGCGCAAGCTGGGCCTCATCGTGGAGGTGAGCCAGTACGCCGTCCCCGCGAAGAAGAAATCCTCCAGTGGCGACGCGAAGCCGAAGGCCCGCGTTGGCACGGAAGGCACGAGGTAGGCCATGCGCATCGACCTGGACACCGCGTTCCTCGAGGACGGCATCCGCTCGACGAACTTCTTCAACGGCCGGCTGCTGTCCGCCGAGGACCTGAGTCAGGAGCAGACCGCCCACGAGGCGGCCCTGGGACGACACGTGCGAGCCATGGGCGAAGGTGTCGCCCACGGGCTCACGGTGTCCATCGCTCCGGGAAGCACCGTGTCCTCGCCGCTCGTCACGGTGACGGCGGGCCTGGCGCTCAGCCGCGCGGGCCACGCGCTGGAGCTGCTCCAGCCGGTGGAAGTATCCCTGGTGCGAGGCCCCTCCAACAGCGGCAGTGGCGCGACGGCCACCGCCACGGGCGGCTTCGAGACCTGCGCGCCGGGCAGCAGCGACTACGTGTCCGGCACGGGCGTGTACCTGCTGGTCCTCTCGCCCGCGTCCGGCCGCGAGGGGCGCGCGCCCGTCAGCGGCCTGGGCGGAAATCCCTCCTCCGGCTGCGAGGCGAAGCGGCGGGTGGAGGGCGTGCGCTTCCGGCTGCTGGACTTGAAGCTGACGGCGGCCCAGCTCTCGGACGAAGCGCGGCTGCGCAACCGGGTGGCGCACCTGTGCCTGGGCACGTCGGACGCGGCGAGCCGCGCGTGGATGGTGAATCCCTTCGGGCCCGCGAACCCACCCTATGGCCTCATCGACAAACTGCGGCCCACGGCGCTGACACCGTGTGACGTGCCGCTGGCGGTGGTGCACTGGAAGGCGGGCGTGGGCCTGCGCTGGGTGGATGCCTGGGCCGCGCGACGCCGGCCCGCGCGAGTGGCCACGCCGGAGCGCTGGGGCCTGGGGCTCGAGGACCGCCGAGCCACGGAGGGCGAGGCGAGCTTCCTCCAGTTCCAGGAGCACCTGGACACGCTGCGCACCGGGACGCCGGAGACGGTGCGCGCGCTGGACCACTTCGTGGCACTGCCCGCGGTGGGCCTGTTGCCGCTGGAGGGCATGACGGGCGCGCGGGGCTTCACGTACACGAAGTTCTTCGACGGGCTCACGTATCCCCCCGAGGCGCCGGTCCACGTGGAGGGCTCGCGGCTGCAAGCCCTCTTGAGGATGTCGCTGGCGTATCCGCCCGTGGACCTGGTCCGCAAGGAGCCCTTCCTGTGGCTCTACCTGGTCCACGAGAACCAGCTCGCGCAGAGCGACGCGAGCACACCCCGGCCCCAGCCCTATCTCGTCTTCGCCAGTGGATACCTGCCCTACCTGGGTGACGCGCGGTCCGACGCCGCGCACTGGCACTTCGGCAACTACGCGCTGCCCCGCTGACCTTCCCACCTTCCATCTCTCGCAGGCCGCGAGGAGACCCCGATGGCCGACCCACTCAACCTCGTCAAGCCCGGCGACCTCATCAGCGCCGAGCTCATCAACGCAATCATCCAGCTGCTCAACGCGCTGGCCACCACGTCGGGTGGGCCCAACGTGGTGCCCAATCTGTTCAGCCGAACGCTGCTCGACGTGAAGGCCCTGCTGGCGCAGTCCGGCGGCAACCTCCAGCTCGCCCTGTCGATGGATGCCTCGGGCCTGGTGGTGAACCTCAATGACCCGAAGAACAACGCGCGGCCGGTCATCGGGCAGATTCCCACGCCGGGCACCCGGGTGCCGGACGGCACGGGCATCCACCTCCTCATCGCAACCATCGCCGGCTCCACGCCCACGCCTCCGGCGAAGCCCACCGTCAGCGGCTTCTCTCCGCTGACGCCGAACATCGGCACGGAGGTGCAGATCATCGGCGAGAACTTCGACGCGGTGCGCGCCAACAACACGGTGACGTTCGACGGGACCGTGGCCGCGCCGCCCTCGAACGCGAGCACGCGCTACTCGCTGTTCGTCGTCGTGCCCTCCGTCGCCAACCCGCCCGCCGCCGGCCAGCAGAAGACGGTGACGGTGGTGGTGACCAACCCCGCGGGCGCGACCTCCGCGCAGCTCATCATCCTGGGCCCCACGGGCACGCCCCTGCCCGCAATCACCCCCTTCAGCATCGCCAATGCACCGCTGGGTGGCGAGCTGATCATCAACGGCCAGAACTTCGGCTCCACACTGACCAACATCCGCGTGTTCTTCGATGACCAGCCCCGCGATGGCACGTCGGGCACGCCCATTGGCGTTCAGCCCCTGGGCACGTCCACGCTGCCTGGCCGGCTCGTCGTCACCATCCCCACGTCCCTGACCGGCATCAACCTCTCCGGGGACAGCAAGATCATCAACATCAAGGTGCGCGTGGGGACGGCCATGTCTCCCACGCAGGCACTCGAAATCTACAAGCCCTGAGGTCCACACATGCCAAGACATTCCAAGAGGCTTTCCTGGCTCGCGCTCCCCTTCCTGCTGGGGGCGACGGGCTCCCTGGCGGCGACGCACGAGTTCGCCATCTCCGCGCCCGCGACGACCATTCCCATCACCCGCGTGAAGGTGATGCTCGAGTCCACCACGCCGATTCAGAACGGCGCGACGCTGAACTTCGAGACGCCCCTGGGCAACACCGACGTGACGGTGGGCGGCGGGCCCGTCAATCTGGCCAACGGCGACAACGTGTTCATCGTCGGAGCCGGCACCAACGCCATCATCATCGACTACAAGCGCCGGGACGTCCTGGCAGCCGTGGACAACCTCTGCGGCATCAAGCTCCCCCAGGATGGCTCCGGGACGATTCGCTTCACGCCGGACGCCGCGAACTTCAACAACCTCACGGGCTATCGCACCACGACCTTCGCCGCGCCATCGGTGGACCAGTGCACCTGCTCCTCGCGACGGGTGAAGGGCCTGACGAATTGGACGGTGCCGCCTCCGGGGGTGAATCGGGGCCGCATTCCCATGGACGTGGCGCTGGTGCTGGACCGCTCCGGCAGCATGATCTCCGCGACGCCCGGTGACCCGGCGAACATCCAGAAGTGGCTCGCGCTCCAGAGCGCCGCCGAGCAGTTCATCCACTTCTGGGAGGTCGAGGGGTTGGATCCGCTGAGCGAGACGGGCGGCACGGGGCTGGGCAGGGACCGGCTGGCGCTCGTCTACTTCGAGAGCGACTCCGAGCCGACCAAGTTCAACGGCAAGCTGTTCGTCGAGCGCGCTCCGGCGCTCATGGATGGCGGCCACCCGTGGGAACAGGCCGTCAGCCATGTGAACGCGAACATCACCGCGGGCACCACGGCGATGGGCGGCGGCATCCGGGATGCGCTCGCCGCGTGGCAGGCGGACAAGGTCAACGACCTGACGCTCGTGGTGATGACGGACGGCATGCAGAACGTCAATCCGATGGTGAAGGACGGCACGGGCCCGGACATCGGCTTCAAGGTGCTGGAAGTCACCCCCGGAACGACGGAGCGCCTTACCAATCACTGCGTCCCCATCTTGACGGTCGCAGTGGCAAGCGGCGCCGTCCCGTACGCGGACCTGATGAACGCCATCTCCCTGCAGACGGCGGGGCAGAACCACCTGACGACGAGCAGCGGCACCACGACGGCCTTCGCGCAGCAACTGGTGACGGCGCTCAAGGGCAACACGCTCGCCACGCTGCTCCAGAGCTCCACCACCCTGCCCTCGGGCACCAACACCGCGACCCGGTCCGTCGACGTGGACGGCACGGTGCAGAGCCTCTACGTCAACCTGGGCTGGTTCACCACGAGCCCGCGCGGGCAACCCGTGACGCTCAAGGTGACCGCGCCGGACGGCAGCAACCCGAAGCCCGTGGCGGTGAAGACGGGCCGCAGCCACATCCTGAACCGCTACGACTTCCCCAAGGCGGGTCCGGTCGGCAAATGGCAGCTCACGGTGAACCGCATCCCCGGGACGGCGAGCCCCGCCATTCCGTACCAGCTCGCCGCCTATGTGCAGGAGAAGAGCCTCGACTTCCAGCTCTCGCTCGACAAGCTGCGCCACTCCGCCGGCCAGCCGCTCAACGTCGTCGCGCAGGTGACGTTCGACGGCAAGCCGCTGGAGAACCTCGACAACGGCGAGCTGACCGTCCTGGTGGAGACCCCGAACGGGGCGCTGGGCACGCTGATGCACGAGACGCGCGGCGAGGGACGCGGCGAGCAGAGTCCGGACCCGGTGTCGCCGTACCAGGGCAAGCTGGACACGCTGATGAAGGACCCCGAGTTCCTGAAGAAGATGGGGACCACCGTCGGCAAGGATGAGCTGGTGCTGAAGGAGACCGCGCCCGGCATCTACAAGCTGGAGTTCAAGGACACGCAGACGCCTGGCACGTACCGCTTCCATTTCCAGCTCTTGATGAAGGGCCCCAGCGGAGAGCCGCTGCGGCGCACGGAGATTCTCGAGACACAGGTGGACGTGCTGCCGTTTGGCCCGAAGACCGACGTCCAGGTGACGAAGGTCGACACGGGCAGCTACGTGCTGGTGCTGACGCCGCGTGACGCGCTTGGGAACTACGTGGGCCCGGGCTTCGAGGACCGCGTCGTCGTGCAGATCAACGGCAAGGGCCGGCAGGCCCCGGCCACCACGCCCAAGCTCGACGGCACCTACGAGGTCCGCCTGAGTGAGATTGACGACGGCACTGAAATCATCGTGCTGGTGAACGGGACGCCCGTGGCCAAGGGGCCGGTGACGAAGCTGGAGCCGGTGGAGCCGCGGCCTCCGGACAACGGCACCGGGCGTGATGGCGGAACGGGTGGAGGGGATGGCGGCTCGGGTCCTCCCGTGCCTCCTCCCGGGGAGGGCTGCCCGTGCAAGCACACGCGTCCGAGTGGCTCCACCGGCGTCCTGGGGCTCGTGGCCCTGGGGTTCCTGGCGAGCCGCCGCCGCAAGCACCACGACGGGGATTGACGTCTGGCTTCAGGGAGCCCCTGGCCACACAGGGGGCTCCTGCACGGCCGGAGGCACACGCGCATCAAGGGTTTGAAGCGGACGCAGGTGTCGAATCCAAGAGGACGTCGCGACGATGCATGAGCAGGCGGCACGAGGCAGGACGGTCATCCAACGGCTGCGGCTGCGCGGGGCGGAGCTGGAGCCGCTCTCGGCGCGGCTGCGGCTGGAGGCCGTGCTGGCGGGCGCCGACCTGCTTCCACCGGGGCTTCCGCCCTCCGCCACCGTGTGCATTCGCCGATTGATGGACCCGAAGCCCGGGGTGCTCCCCTTGAATCAGCAGGCCCTGCGCCCGCCCGCTGCGTGGAACGAGGCGCTGTCCTCGGTGCTGAGAGAGCAGGTGGCTCGTGCGGCGAGGCCCGCGCATGGCGTCGTACCACCTGGAGCGGAGGCCGTGCTGTTCGCGGACCCCTCCGAGCTGCTGGCGTGTCTGGCGAGCGATGTAAGCCGGGGCCTCGCGAGCGCCCACTGGTGGTGGCGGGGATTGTTTTCCAACGCGGACCTGTCCCGCACCGTCGTCGCGGAATGGCTGCGCGCGCCCGAGTACGTCCCGAGCGCCCTGGAGTTCCTCACCCGGCGACGCGAGGTCCGTGCCGTGGTGTCGTTGTTCACGCCGCCGGAGGCCCGGGCCCTGCTCACTCGCGTGCTCCAGGTCCACGGGCTTTCCGCCGCCGCCCTCGACGCACCTTCGCGAGATGTGAGCGGTGAGCGGCCCACGGTCCCCGCGAGTCCCTCGAGCACGATGAAATCGGAGGGAACGGTGCTCGCGACAAACGCCCCATGGGAGTCGTGGGCACCTGAAGCGCGGACATTGAAGGACTCACGCGAGCACGGTGCGCTGCTCGGAGTCGCGCTCACGCTGCGTCGCGTTCCCGTGGAGGCACGTCGTTTGGAGTTCCTCCCCGCCGTGGGCATCTGGCGAGACGCTCACGAGGCGCTCGCGGTCCCCTCTCCCTTCGCACCCCGCGAGGCTCGGCACGAGGCCCCGCCCGAACCTGTCGTGGCCGGCGCTCTCCCAAAGCCACACTCCGGAGCAGCTCCCGACGACACCGAATTCGCGCCCCCTGTCGACGACCTCCTGAAGAGGCCCGGTCTGGAGACCACTCCTTCCGAGGACAGGACGACAAAGCACTCCGCATCGCGAAGCGAGGGAACGACGGCGTCCGAGGGTGTCCTGGAGCGTCAGGGCACCCACGGCGTATCGAAGGCCATCGAGTCTCCGTCGAGCGATGAGCGCCCGCTGCCTCGCCACGCTTCGCCAGCCTCCACAACTGAAGACCTTTCACGGTCCCCCGTGCACACCACGACACCACCGACGCCACTCCGAGAGCTCGAGCCACCCTCCGGACGCGCGTGGGGACTGCCCTTTTCCACCCGACTCGGCGGCCTCTTCTACCTGGTCAACCTGGGCCTGTTCCTGGAGCTGTACGGCGACTTCTCGATGCCGGCCCATCCGAACCTTCCACTGTCGCTCTGGGACTTCGTCACGCTCGTGGGCCGGCGCCTGTGCGTGGACCTACGTCCCTCGGACCCGGTGTGGAAGGTGCTGGCCCTGCTCGCTGGGCGAAAGCCCGGAGCCCTTCCCGGCCAGGACTTCGCGCCTCCCGATGCGTGGCGAATCCCTCCCGCCTGGCTGCGCACGTTCCGCGCGGCGCGCGACTCCCACTGGACCTGGAGCGTTCGCGAAAGACGGCTGCGAGTAATGCATCCCGCGGGTTTCCTCGTGCTGGACGTTCCCTATGATGAACAGGACGCGGACGTTCTCGTGAACAGCGAGCTTTCGCCCTACTTCGTCGGCTCGGCATTCACGCTCTCCCGAGGTGACGAGACAGGTCGGCTCGACACCGAGCCCCTGGAGCGCTGGCTCGGATGGCTGGTGCCGTTCTGTCGAGCCCGACTGTGCCGCGCGCTGGGCGTGTCGTCAGAAGATGCGTCAGCCCTGGACGCGACACTGCTCGCACATGACGCGCGACTTCACGTGACGGAGGGGCATGTGGACGTGGTGCTGTTCCTGTCGCAGCTCCCGCTGGCGGTGCGCATCGCGGGCCTGGACCGCGACATCGGGTGGCTGCCCTCCGAGGGGCGACACCTCACCTTCCACTTCGAGTGAGCCCGAGGCGCGCCATGTCCATCTCACAGCCTCCTCCCATCGAGTCCCAAGCACACGAGCACTTCAAGCTCTACTTCTTCGCCGCCGCGTCACGCGTACTGGCCCAGGGTGCAAGCCTGTGCGGTGGCGAGGACTCCCTCCTCGCGCGTTTCCCCTTCCTGGAAGCCTACCGGGCGGAGCTCACCGAGCTGGGCATCGACCCACATGAAGTGTCGACCGGAGCAGGCCCGTGGGCCGAGGCGATCTCCGCATGGGAAGAGGACGTCACCGAACACCTCCCCCTGCGCGCGCTGCGCCGGGCCGCGCTGTTGGATCATGACACGCTGACGCTCCTGCTCGCGGTGGGCATGGTGGAAGAAGATGCCCGCTTCGGCGCACTGTTCGCGTCACTCCAGGGCACGCCCACGCTCCACCGTCCCACGCTCGGCCTGCTGAACGCGGGCTGGCGCGGCGATGAGGACCGGGGAGAGACGCGCGCGCGGTTGCGCCGCTTGATGGAGCTGGGGCTCGTGGAGGTGACGGACCGCGAGGCCCCTCGCTCCGAGTGGGCGCTCCATGTCCCTGGCGCGGTCTGGGATGCGCTGCGAGGAGAGGCGCCCGACAAGCCCACGTCGTGGATGAAACACCACCCCTTGGAGCGGCTGGAACAGGACGAGCCGCTCATCATTCCAGAGTCACTCCGCGAGGCCCTGGAACGACTGCCCACGCTGCTCGGCTCCGATGAGGTGCGCGCGCTGGTGCTGCGGGGACCTCGTCACAATGGGCGGCGCACGCTGCTTCGCACCGTGGCCCGCTCGCTCGGACGCGGCGTGCTCGAGGTGGAAGGACTCCAGAAAGGCGAGGACCCGCGCTGGCGCGTCGTGGGCCCGCTGGCGACGCTGCTGCACGCGATGCCCGTGGCGGTGACGGACCCTCCTCCAGGCGAGGCCGCTGAGATTCCCGCGTTGGAGGGACTCGACGGACCGCTGGGCGTCGTGCTCGGCCGACTGGGCGGTGTCACGGGAGACGGTGTCGACCGCGCACTCACGCTGGACGTGGCGATGCCGGGCCCCGACGAACGCATGCTGCACTGGGAGCGAGGACTCGCCGGTCGCGCCTGTCCCGCCCTGGAGACGTTGAGCACGGGCTTCCGCCTCACCCGGGGACACCTCCGACGCGCGGCCCGCCTGGCCCAGGCGCACGCGGCACTCGCGGACCGAATGCATGTGGAACCCTCGGACGTGCGCGAGGCCACGCGTGCGCTCAATCGACAGGCCCTGGACACCCTCGCCGTGCGCGTGACGACGCCAGGGGATTGGAGCCAGCTCTCCGTCGCGAGCGAGACGTTGCGCGAGCTTCGCCTCCTGGAGACGCGCTGTCGCAACCGCGAGCGCATGGGCGCGGCGGTGGGAAGCGCACTGGCTCGACAGCTCACCGCGGGTGTGCGCGCCCTCTTCCAGGGCCCCAGTGGCACGGGCAAGACGCTGGCCGCGCGGCTCGTATCGGCGGCGCTCGGGCTGGACGTGTACCGGGTGGAGCTGTCCTCGGTGGTGAACAAGTACATCGGCGAGACGGAGAAGAACCTCGCGCGCATCTTCGCGCTCGCCGAGGAGCTGGACGTGGTGCTGCTCTTCGACGAGGGCGACGCGCTCTTCGCGCGGCGCACGGGCGTGGGCTCCTCCACGGACCGCTACGCCAACCTGGAGACGAACTACCTCCTCCAGCGCATCGAGTCCTACGAAGGCATCCTCATCATCACCACCAACGCAGCCGACGCCATCGACACCGCGTTCCAGCGGCGGATGGACGTGGTGGTGGACTTCCGCTCCCCGGACGCCTCCGAGCGATGGACGCTCTGGCAGCTCCACCTTCCTCCCGCGCACGCGGTGGACAGCCAGCTGCTTCGCGAGGTGGCCGCGCGCTGCCAGCTCAGCGGCGGACAGATTCGCAACGCGGTGCTGCACGCCTCATTGCTCGCGCTGGAGGAGCAGGCGCCGCTCGGCTCCGCGCACCTGGAGGCGGGCGTGACTCGCGAGTACCGCAAGGCCGGAGACGTCTGCCCGCTGCGTCGGTCCACCACGCAGTCCCTGCGAGGCTGAGAGAGACCACCCATGCC
>NZ_JABUMQ010000150.1:0-25748 GCF_013336645.1 Myxococcus sp. CA039A
GCTCCGGTGGGCGCGAAGGCGTGGATGCTCAGCCGCGCCGGCAGGCCCTTCACGCCTTGAAGCGACGCGGAGACGAACGCGCCCAGCTCGCTGTACTCCACCTGTCCGTCGCCATTGATGTCCGCGGCGCCCAGGAGCCCCGAGCGCGCCACGTGACTGAAGACGCCCGCGCGGATGCGGGACCACTCGTGGGTCTCTCCATCGTCGCTCTCCGCGAAGACGGCGCCCACGGTGGGCCGGGTGGCCAGTTGCTCGCGAGCGAGCATGCCGCGCAGCTCCGCCAGCACCGCTGCGTCCGTCTGCCCACCCCGGCTGCCCACGACGCCGGACGCGCGGCAGGCGTCGACGATGAGGTGCACGTAGTCGGCGCCCAGGGGGTCCACCACGTCCGCGTAGAGGCTCGCCTTGTCCAGCCGGCCTCCCGCCAGGGTGAAGTAGGCGCGGCCCGCCTCGTCCGTGTTGCCGTGGCCCACGTACACCACGAGCACGTCCGTCTCGCGGCCCAGCTCGTCGTCGGCGAGGCTGGCGGCGCGCAGCCGGGCCACCTCGCGCTTCACCTCGTCGGGCGTGGGAGGCCGCGCGCCCGCGAGCACCGGCCGCGCGCCCGCGAGCGTGGAGGCGTCCGGGTCCACCAGCAGCGTCGTCTCCACCCCCAGCCGCTGGAGGGTCTCCGCCCACAGCACGCCGTCATCGTCCGCGAAACGCAGCGCGGGCAGCGACGGGTCGTCGCTGCCGTTGTGGGCAATCACGAGCGCGCGACGGACCAGGGCATCCGCCGAGGCGTCGCGTGCGGCGAAGAG
Source organism: Myxococcus sp. CA039A (assembly GCF_013336645.1). NCBI lineage: Bacteria > Pseudomonadati > Myxococcota > Myxococcia > Myxococcales > Myxococcaceae > Myxococcus > Myxococcus sp. CA039A. Next base: position 801 of record NZ_JABUMQ010000150.1, read on the forward strand.
CGCGGCGACCCCGAGGAGCACTCCCAGCTTGTTCATGGACCTTCCTCTACCCTCAGGGCCTGCTTGAGCACCACTGCCCCCCCCTGCTCCTCACCACGCAAGGCCGCCAGGGCCGCGGACGGGCTGTCGGCGAACGCAGCCGTCACCTCCGCCTCGCCCACCGTCTCCGGCAGCGGCACCGTCAACGCGAGGGGCGCCTCCTTGCCTGGCGCACCGGACAGGAGGAAGGGGCCGGCGGTGAGCTCCGCGCGCTGCGTGCCGCGCACCTGGACGGCGATATGCGTGTACGGCGCCTGCCCGCCCGCGGCGAAGGCCAGCATGGCACCCGCCGGGCAGGCTTCACCCGAGTGCAGCTCCCGCAGCGGCTGACCCGGGGTGGCGCAGAAGATGCGCAGGGCCACGCCGGGCGGCGGCGTGCCCAGGCCTCGGGCGCGGAACTCGTCGGTCAGCGCGGGCGACAGCACCATGGCGGCGACGACGGCGGTCAGCGCGCCCGCGAGCGCCATCATCGACGGCCACCGTGAAGGGGCGGCCAGGGGCTCCGCCGCGGCCAGCGCCGCCTCCAGTCCCCCCTCCGTCAACGCGAGCCGCTCCATGGAGGAGGGCGCGTCCAGCGAGTCCTCCAGCGCGCGGTGCGCCTGGGCCCATCGCTCGTAGAGGGGGCCACAGCGGTGGCAGACGTGGGCATGGCGCAGCAGTCGCGAGGCCTGGGCAGGGGGAAGCTCTCCCTGGGCCCAGCGCGGCAGGCTGGCGTCGATGTGTCGCTCGTACCACCTCATGATGGGATGCTCCCTATCGCGCACAGGGCGAGGGTGGCCAAGAGGACGCCCAGCTCCAGGCCTCCAGGCTCGGCCGTCGTCTCCAGCCAGCCGGAGGACTTCAGGTGCTCGGTGAACTGCGTGCGCAGCTTGCGCTCGCGCACGCGGACCTCGCCTCGGGTGAGTCGGAGTCGCTCGGCGGTGGTCTCCTGTGACAGCCCCTCCACGAACCGCAGCTGCGCCAGCGCGCGACCTTCCTCGGACTGCGTCTCCAGGAAGCGGCGCACCAGCGTCCGGACCTCGGTGCCGAGCGCCTCTTCCTCCGGGCTGCGCCCCTCATTGGGCAACTGGTTGAGCTCCGGTGCTTCGTCCAGCGAGACGGCTTCCCGGGACACCCGTCCCGATGCGCGCATCAGGTCGATGGCCGTCGAGCGCGCGACCGTCAGCAGGAACCCCAGGTAGGGCCGCACCCCGTCATAGGCCTGCCGCATGTTGGGACGAAACGCGCGCACGAAGGTCTCCTGATGGGCCGCGTCCAGGTCCAGCGCGGACAGGGACACGGTGCGCGTGGCCCCACCATCCGGGCCCACGGAGAAGCGTCGCGAGAGGTAGCGCAGCACCTCCGGCGAATAGGCGCGGTACACCTGGGTGAGGACGGACGAATCCCCACGACGGAAGGACTCCAGGACGGAGCGGTCATTGCCTGGCAGCACGGTCTCTCCGACACCACGCGAGCCGGCTCGAGCCCAATGCCCGACCAGCCGTCACCCTTGAAAGGGATACGGAGCTTGCTCGCGAAATGGGTTGTCCACGTCAACGAAGGGATGCCGAATTCCTTGCGGCACGACCCAGAAATAGTTGTCGGGACGCGGTCTTATGTCCTCGAACTATTTCTGGGCCGGCCTCAAGAAAAGGGGAGGGGCGAGTGGGGATGGACCTGGGTCCAGGCCGCTTGGAGCTGGGCGAGCACGGTGGCGCGGTGGGTTTCGTCCAGGCCGTACCAGCTCTCGATGAAGCGGATGGGGCCGACGAGGTGGGCGTTGAAGTCCTCCAGCTCCTCGGCGGGCACCCACAGCTCCTGATGTCGCGCGGCGCCCACCGTCCGGACGGGGTAGCGGGTGAGCCAGGGGGACTCCACGTCGAAGGCGGTGACGAAGCCCACGTGGCCGGAGCCGGCGTCCGGGGCGTTCCAGTCCCGGGCGATCTGCCGCGCATAGTCCGCGTTCATCACCGGGTAGAAGAAGGGCTGGTCCGGCAGGCGGGGAGGAAAGCCGCGACAGTCGCTGGCCAGGACGAGCTCCGCTTCCTTCAGCCCCACCGGGCGGTACAGCGTGAGCGTCTCCGTCATGGCGTCTGTCCTCTCGAGCTGGTTGTGGGGCGGGGGCGCGCGGCGTCGGGAGCTGCCCGGGCCCGAAGGGCCCGCCGACGCGGTGCGAAGGCAGGCCCTGACGGTGCGGAGGCGGCGGCCGGGTTCGTGTCCAGCCACTCCGGCCCGTTGCCGCGAAGGCGCGTCCCGCGTCTCCAGGCATGAGCCGCCGACCTCGGGGAGATCTCAGTTTGAAGTCACTCGACGCCGAGCGGGTCGAGCGTGCGACGGTGCTCGTGCTCGGCGCAGTGGTCGCTCGCCGATTGAAGCCCATGTTCATGAGCCGGCGCGCGACGGTGTTCGTGCTCGTGCTCGGCGCAGCGGCCGCTCGCCAATGGAGGCCCGTGTTCATGAGCCGGCGCGCGATGGTGCCCGGGCCCGGCGCTGCTCGCCAATTGAGACCCGTGTTCATGAGCCGGCGCGCGACGATGCTCGTGCTCGGCGCAGCGGCCGCTCGCCGATTGAAGCCCATGTTCATGAGCCAGCTCGCGACGGTGCTCGTGCTCGGCGCAGCGACCGCTCGCCAATTGAGACCCGTGTTCATGAGCCGGCGCGCGATGGTGCCCGGGCCCGGCGCAGCTCGCCAATTGAAGCCCATGTTCATGAGCCGGCGCGCGATGGTGCCCGTGCCCGGCACACCGCGCCGCCCGACGCCGAGCGGCCCGTGGGTACGGGCCGCCGTCATGGCGTCGAGCGGACTTCACCCTCGGCCGGTCAGAACGCCGAGCCGTCGACGCGCGTTCTGGGAGACGCGGTCGAGGAGGACAACGTGTTGTGCAGCACCCAGCTCCCCGCGGCCGAGCCGTCCGGGCTCCGGTTGTAGGAGACACCCTGGAACGCATCCCTGTACTGGCCCTTGTCCTGCTCTGAGCCGTCCGGGCGGACGAGGAAGGCGGTGTCGCCGGAGCTGTCCGTGTTGACGCCCCGGTTGAAGCGCAGCCCGTCGCCGCCATTGGCGTACGCGACGTTGGGCACGCCCGAAGGCACCGCCGACGCGCCGGAGTAGACGGTGAAGACCGTGCCGGGCTGGAGCATCGTGCCCCCGGGAAAGACGTGCCGCGCAGGCTTGTCGCCCCGCCGCGACTCCTCGTCGTGGATGGAGTAGCCGCCCAGGTCCACGGCCGTGGTGCCGGTGTTGCGGATCTCCACGAACATCTTGTCGAAGTCCACCGGGCCGGTCCCCGAGATGTTGTTCGGGTGGGGCAGGTACTCGTTGATGAACAACGTGGGCAGCGGACGGTTCAGCCGGAACACGTTGTCGCTCACGTCGGCGAGGGTGCCATCCTGCGCGTCGCTGATGCGCACCCGCGCAGTGGAGGACTCCACCGCGGGCACCGTCCAGGTGTAGGTCGCGGGCATGGCGGCCACGGACGCGACGATGTTGCTCCACGTGAGCCCGTCATCCAGGGAGTACTGCAGCCGCACCGTGTTCACCCCGGCCGACGTCCAGGTGATGTCGAACGCCACGCCCGCGCTCAATGACTCTCCGCCGTTGGGCGCGGTGAGCTTCACGGTGTGCTCCGGCACCTCCCCGAAGTTGTAGCGGCTGATGATGGGGTAGTGGTCCGATGTGGTGGAGCCGTAGCTGGGGATGTTCGGCCGCAGCACGGCGGCCGAGCCGGAGACGTAGTGGGCCAGCATCTCGTTGCTGACGAGCTGGTGGTCGATGAACGTCGAGAAGCTCACCGTGGAGGCGACCCCCTGGAGCGACATGGCCTGGGTGACGAAGGCATAGCGCACGGTGTCGTCCACGAAGTCGCGGTAGGGTGTGTCGAACTTCCCCCCTGTGCTGGGGTTCGTCGTGGTGGACCCGTCCACGTCGTCGTTCCAGTCACCCACCACCATCACCTTCTGCGTGGGGAGGTTGAAGTCCAGGTAGTCCTTGAGGTGCTGCCCGGCCGCGAGCCGCCGTGCATAGTCGTCCGCCCCGGTCATGGCCTTCATGTGCAGCACCAGCACCGTCAGGTCCACACTGGAGACGCCTCGGGTGATGCGCAGGTCCACGCGCAACGGCGGCCTGCCGGCGAAGTCATTCTCGTACTCGCTCAGGACGATTTGCGCCTGGCGCACCTCCACCAGCCCCGTCTTGTAGAGCAGGCCCACCTTCTGCTCGTTGAACGAGTAGTAGGTGGGTCCCAACGTCACGGTGGAGTCATTGGAAAGGAAGCCCTCGTACCCGGGCAGCTGGTCCTTCAGCGTGTTGAACTGCGCCGTGTTGACCATCTCCCCCAGGCCCCACACGTCCACGCCCGCGTCGCCAATCACGGACTGCACGTTGGCGAGCTGGAGCGCGTCGTCCGCCGGGTCCTCCGTCGGGGAGCCGAACCACTCGATGTTCCAGTTGCCTACCGCCAGCGGGAAGCTCGTCGAAGGGCCCCCATCGGGGATTCCCGTGCCTGGCTTCACCTCCAGGGAGAAGCGGCCCTCCGCCTTCACGCCGCTGGCGTCCTGCACCCGCAGGGTGAAGGTCTTCGTGCCCGCCAGCTCCGCCACGCCCGTCACCTCTCCGTCCTGAGTCAGCGACAGGCCCGAAGGCAGCGAACCCTCCGCCACGGAGAACGTCAGCGGGGGACGCCCGCCCGCCACCGAGAAGGTGTGCGTGTAGCCGTTGCCGGTGAACGCGGCGGACGGCGCGACGGCGGAGAGCACCGGCGCCGGCCACACCTTGAGGCTGTACGTCCGCGTATCCACGCTCTTCTCCACGTCCCGCACGCTCACCCGGAGGGAGAACTCTCCAGAGGCGCTGGCGGGGCCGGTGAGCTTCCCGTCGGCCGAATAGAAGGAGAAGCCCGGGGGGACTTCCGTCTCCAGCGTGTAGCTCAGGGGCGCGGTGCCACCCGTGGCCGTCAGGTGCACCTCATAGGTGGCGCCCACCGTGGTGTCGGTCAGCTCGGAGGTGGGGAGCTTGGGGCCCCCGCCTGGGTCATCGTGGCGGCTTCCCGAACAGGCGCTCAAGAAGGCCAGGACGACGAGTGCCCCGGCGGCGCGGATGAGAGACATGGATGTGGGCTCCAGCAGGGCGAGCCATCGGCCGGGCCCGCATTTGAAACGAGACACTCTAGCGAAATCCCTGTTGCGCGACGATGACACCCTCGAACACGGACGGAGCCCCAGGAAGTCGCGCTGCGTTGGAACGGCAATGGCCGTCCGCGTCGTCCGTGACATATTCGAGAGTCGCGGGAACCATGGGGGGCTGCCGCCGCCCGACGAGAGGACACGCTCAATGGCCGAGAAGTGGGACAAGCAGTTGATGGAGTTCCTCAAGCGCACCGGTGATGAGCTCAAGCGCACGACCGACGACCTTCGCGGCGAGGCGCAGCGGCTCCTCAAGGAAGTGAAGGACCCGGAGAAGCAGGCCAAGGTGAAGGAGGGCCTGGAGCAGCTGCGCACCTGGGCGGCCAGCACCACCAAGGTGGCGGCGGAGAAGATTGAGACCGCCGTGCGCCAGGTCGAGGGCGCCGTGGAGCGCGCCTTCCATCCGGAGGACGAGGCCACCACCAAGCCTCCCCCCAGCAAGAAGGCCAAGGGCGCCTCCCGCGCCAGCGCCCCCGAAGCCCCGGCCACCGAGGCCCCGGCTCCGAAGGCCGAGCCTCGCGCCGCGAAGAAGGCGGGCACCAAGTCCATTGGCCGCGCCAAGAAGGCGGGCGGGCGGGCGGCGAAGAAGGCCGCCCCGGCCTCCAAGAAGACGATGGGCCGCGCCAAGAAGCCCACCGCCGGAGCGTGAAGTTCCGTTCCGCCTGAATCGCGCCCGCACATACCTCGGGTCCGGGTTCCGCCAGTCGTTCCCGCCAGTTGGAACGGTGTGCGGCGCGTGAGATAGTGCGCGCCGTGGCCGGCTCCAGCGAAAAGGACAGCATCCAGGCGGAAATCGGGCAGGACGTCATCGACGCGGCGGTCCGCAGCGTCGAGCGTCGAATGGAGGATGACGAAGTGACCGTCATCGAGGTGGAGGCCCCCCAGGCCGCCGCCTCTGACGAGGACCTCGCCGCCTCCCCCGAGTCTTCCGCGATTCCCGAAGACCCCGTGGCGACTCCGGCGACAGCCGAAGAGGTCGCCGCCTTGCGCGAGGAGGTGGAGTCGCTCAAGGCGCAGGTCGAATTCAGTCAGGCCAAGGGCCGCGAGACGATGGAGCGGCTGCGCGAGGCGCACGAGCGCGCGAAGGATGCGCAGGAGCGCATGGTCCGCGCCGCCGCGGACCTGGAGAACTACCGCAAGCGCGCGCAGAAGGAGAAGGAGGAGGTCCAGCGCTTCGGCTCGGAGAAGCTGCTCAAGGACCTGCTCCCGGTGATGGACAACCTGGACCGCGCGCTCGAGGCGGCGGCCAAGTCGACCGACATCGACAGCTTCCAGAAGGGCGTCGCGATGACGCGCAAGTCCTTCGAGGACGCGCTCGCGCGCCACGGCGTGAAGTCCTTCAGCGCCAAGGGTCAGCCGTTCGACCCGCGCATGCACGAGGCCATCCAGCAGGTGGAGACGGCGGACGTCCCCGTGGGCCACGTGGCCTTCGAGGTGGTGCGCGGCTTCTTCCTCAACGAGCGGCTGGTGCGTCCGGCCCTCGTCGTCGTCGCGCGCGCGCCGGAGGCACCCGCGCCCGTCGACACCACGTCAAACACGCCGCCCGAGTCCGCGGAGGCGCCGTCCTCGCCGGACGGTGAGCCGCGTGCCGAGGCGACCGAGCAGCAGTCGGACAGCACTTCCGGGGGGAGTCAGTAAGCGTCATGGGCAAGGTGATAGGAATCGACCTCGGAACGACCAACTCGTGCGTCGCCGTCATGGAAGGCGGCGAGCCGGTGGTCATTCCCAACAGCGAGGGCAGCCGCACCACGCCTTCGATGGTGGGCTTCACGGACTCCGGTGAGCGGCTGGTGGGCCAGATTGCCAAGCGGCAGGCCATCACCAACCCGGAGAACACCGTCTTCGCGGTGAAGCGGCTCATCGGCCGCAAGTTCGACTCGCCGGAGGCGAAGAAGGCCATCAGCGTCAGCTCGTTCAAGGTGGCCACCAGCCCCAACGGCGACGCGTGGGTGGAGATTCGCGGCAAGGGCCACAGCCCGCCGGAGGTCTCCGCCATCATCCTGATGAAGATGAAGCAGACGGCGGAGGACTACCTCGGCGAGCCCGTCACCGAGGCGGTCATCACCGTCCCCGCGTACTTCAACGACAGCCAGCGTCAGGCCACCAAGGACGCCGGCCGCATCGCCGGCCTCAACGTCCTGCGCATCATCAACGAGCCCACCGCGGCGGCGCTCGCGTACGGCCTGGACAAGGTGAAGGACGGCGGCACCGAGCGCGTCGCCGTCTACGACCTGGGCGGCGGCACGTTCGATATCTCCATCCTGGAGCTGACCGCCGGCGTGTTCGAGGTGAAGAGCACCAACGGCGACACGTTCCTGGGCGGCGAGGACTTCGACCAGCGGCTCATCGACTACCTGGCCAAGCGCTTCGCCGAGCAGAACAACGGGCTGGATTTGCGCAAGGACCGCATGGCGCTCCAGCGGCTCAAGGAGGCCGCCGAGCGCGCCAAGCACGAACTGTCCAGCGCGCCGGAGACGGAGGTGAACCTGCCGTTCATCACCGCGGATGCGTCCGGCCCCAAGCACCTGACGGAGACGGTGGACCGCTCCACGTTCGAGGCGCTGGTCGCGGACCTCATCGACCGCACGATTGAGCCCTGCAAGATTGCCTTGAAGGACGCGGGCCTGAGCGCGCAGCACGTCAACCAGGTGCTCCTTGTCGGTGGCATGACGCGCATGCCGCGCGTGCAGCAGAAGGTGCGGGAGTTCTTCGGCAAGGAGCCGCACAAGGGCATCAACCCGGACGAGGTCGTCGCCGTGGGCGCGGCCATCCAGGGTGGCGTGCTCAAGGGCGAGGTGAAGGACGTCCTCCTCCTGGACGTCACGCCGCTGTCGCTGGGCGTGGAGACGGCGGGCGGCGTCTTCACGAAGATCATCGACAAGAACACCACCATCCCCTGCAAGAAGAGCCAGGTGTTCTCCACCGCGGTGGACAACCAGCCGCTGGTGAGCGTGCACGTCCTCCAGGGCGAGCGCGAGATGGCGGCGGACAACAAGACGCTGGCGCGCTTCGAACTGGTGGGCATCCCCCCGGCGCCGCGCGGCGTGCCGCAGATTGAAGTGTCCTTCGACATCGACGCCAACGGCATCGTCCACGTCAGCGCCAAGGATTTGGGCACCGGCAAGGTCCAGCAGGTGCGCGTGGTGAGCAACTCCGGTCTGTCGGAGGCGGAAATCCAGGGGATGATTTCCGACGCGCAGGCGCACGCGTCCGACGACAAGAAGAAGAAGGAGCTGGCGGAGCTGCGCAACAACGCCGACGGCCTCATCTACACGACGGAGAAGAGCCTGGAGGAGTACGCCAGCCTCCTGTCGGAGAAGGACCGCGAGGAAATCAGGACGGACCTGGAGCGGCTCAAGGGCATGCTCAACACCTCCGACGCGGTGGCCCTCAAGGAGGCCTTCCAGCGCCTGGAGGGCAGCGCCTATCGCATCGCCGACGCCATCTACACCGGCCAGGCGAGCTGAACGAGCACCCCCGGATTTCGGACGGGGGGCGTGCAATCATCTCCGCGCCTCCCGCGTAGGTGAGTCACCCCCTGTCCGTTTCGAGGTAGCGAGTCATGGATCCAGTCGAAGCCGTGGTGATTACGTCGGTGGTGGCGATGACGGTCGGCATCCCCTTTCTCGGGTTGACGCTGCGCTTCTCGCTCAAGCCGGTGATGGAGGCGTTCATCCGGCTGCGCGAGGCCCAGCTCGGCCAGCACCCGGACACGGCGATGCTGAAGGCGCGCGTGGCCCACCTGGAGCACATGCTGGAGATCCACGGCCTCATCGACGACCGTCGCGCCCTGCCGCTGCCCTCGGCCACCGCCGAGCGGGTGTCCGGTAGCGGGTCCTTGAAGGACCGCGAGCGCGTCTAGCGGCAACCCCAGACTTTCCGGGGAAGCTCGTGCGGGTGTGTAATGGGCCCGTGGAATTCCCTTCATTGGAGACAGAGGTCGCGTTCCTGCGCGGCCTGGTGGCGGTTCATCGGATGTCGGACGACATCCTCGAGGACTGCCTCCAGCGCGGCCTGACGCTGGACGCGGGGCTGGATGTCTTCCTCACCCAGTGCGCGCGCATGGTGCACGCGCCCGCGGGCTTCGTGTCCCTGCGGGGCACGCGCGGGCCGGTGCTGACGCGGGTGTTGGGCGAGCTGGGCGCGGACGTCTTCGAGGCCGCGAGCTGGCGGGGGCCCCACCGGCTGAAGAACGGGCGGATGTTGTTCTGCACCCGGCTGAAGCTGGGGAACCTGGAGCTGGGCGGCCTGGGGCTGGCGGTGGAGGGCGGCTTCGCGGACGGCGGCGGGCTGGTGATGAAGCTGGTGGAGGCCATCGGCGAGCAGCTGGACACGGCCGTGCTGGCCTTCCTGGCGCTGATGGACGGGCAGGGGCCCCTGGAGCGGCTGGACGAACTGGCGCTGGACGACACGCCGGTGCCGCGCGGGCGCATTGGCAAGTACGAGGTGCTGACGCCGCTGGGCACCGGGGGCATGGCCCAGGTGCTGGTGGCTCGGGCGCGAGGCCCGGAGGGGCTGGGGCGGCTGGTGGCCCTCAAGCGCATCCTCCCGCACCTGACGGCGGAACCGGCCATCGTCCAGCAGTTCCTGGACGAGGCGCGCATCGGCCTGCGGCTGTCGCACCCCAACCTCGTTCACGTCTATGACTTCGGCGAGGCCCAGGGGGCGTACTTCATCGCCATGGAGCTGGTGCGGGGCGTGGACCTGGACCGGCTGCTGCGCGCGCAGAAGGGGCCGCTGACGCCCGAGCAGACAGCCGCGATTGTCGTGCAGGCCCTGCACGGGTTGCACGCGGCGCACCTGCTCAAGGGCGAGGACGGCAAGCCGATGCACCTGGTGCACCGGGACTTGTCCCCGCACAACCTGATGGTGGGCTTCGACGGCCAGGTGAAGGTCCTGGACTTCGGCGTGGCGAAAGTCCGCGCGCAGCGGACGATGACACTGCCGGGCATCGTGAAGGGCAAGCCGCTGTACATGTCGCCGGAGCAGGCCCGGGGGCAGCGGCTGGACGCCCGCAGCGACCTGTTCGCCATGGGCCTCATCCTCTACGAGGCGCTCACCGGGCGGCGCGCTTTTGACAGGGGAGACGAGCTGCGGTCCATGCAGGCCATCTGCGACGAGCGCCTGACGCGGCCGGACACCATCTCCCGTCCCTTGTGGGAGGTGCTCGAGGTGGCGCTGGCCAAGTCTCCGACGGCGCGTTTCGCGAGCGCGCAGGAGATGGCGGAGCGGCTGTTGGACATCGTCACGCCGGCGAAGGAAACGGAGCTGTCGCGGCTGATGGCCCGGCACTTTCCGGACCGGCTGCGAGAGCTGAACCGGCTGGACCGCACGGAGGCAGGAGGACAGCCTCCGGTGGCGTCCCGCGACGTGCGGGCTCCCCCAGAGGGGTGGCCTCCCCAGGAGGACATCGACACGGAGCCTCGCCCCGTGCCCCAGAAGAAGGCCGCGCCCTGACTCGGGCGGGCACCGGTCTCACTCCAGATGGAGCAAGGCTTGTGGCCCCACCTGGGTCGAAGCAGAGGGGGGGCCGGCCCCACTCCAGGCGGAGTGGGGCTCCCGCCCCATTCCAGGCCGAACGAGCGCCCAGGCGGAAGGTGCCCGGGCGTCACTTCAGGAGCGGCGCAGCGACGGGTCGTCGGGCGTGGCGTTGAGCGTGCGCGGGGCGTCGACCTCGCCCTCGGTGCGGATGTCCACGTTCTCGTGGCGCACCCTCTCGGTGATGCGGCGCTCCTCCTCGACGACGTCCTTGTGGATGACGACCTCCTCGTCCAGGACCGAGCGCTTGGTGATGTCCACCTCTTCGGCGTGCAGCGGGACGACGATGGTCTCCTCCTTGAACGTCGCGCCCACCACGGGCTTGTCCGACGTCGCCGCCCGGCGCTCCACGCGGACCCGCTCGTGGCGCAGGGGGACCTTCACCACTTCCTCCTCCTCCACCACGTCCTTGTGCACGCGCAGCTCGCCCGCCTGCGTGTCGCGCTTCTCCACGGTCAGCTTCTCCCGGTGGACGGGGATGGAGATGTCGTCGGTGTCACGCCTCTCGGAGCCCAGGCGCTTGTCGGTCTCCAGGCGCCTGTCGGTCTCCAGGCGGGTGTCGCCCCTGCGGAGGTCGGTGTCCGCCCGCATGTTGGCCGCGTAGTTGGCGTCCGTGCCCAGGTTCGCGCCAGGCAGCGACGTGACGGAGCCCCGGGATGCGCCCAGGTCCGTGTCGCGTACCCGCGTCTCCGTCGTGGTCGTCGTGCGCTCGGAGGCCAGGCCCACGGCTCCGGCCGCTACGCCCGTGCCCGCGGTGGCCTTGGCGCGCTCGGCGTCGGAGACCTGTTGGAGCGCTTCCTTGCCCCGGTTGAGAATCACCTCTCCGTCGCGAATCTCGCTGACCTCCGTGAAGGCGACCCGGTAGTCCTTCGGGAAGAACAGGCCCCTTTCGATGTGGAATGCGTCGTCGCCGATGGCGAAGACCTTGCCGAGCTTCTCGCCGTCGATGCTGCGGACGGCCATTCCTTCCCTGACGTCTTTGCGCTGGAACATGGCTGGCTCCTCCTGCTGACTGGCTGGATGGAGGGCGCGGTCCACCACTCCATCAACCGGAAGGTGGGAACAGGTCCGGGGATGAACAGTGCCGTGGCAACACGAGCGCGAGGGGCTCGGTCCCGTGGTTGCCCCCGACGGGGGTTGCCTGCCCTCTCCCGGCGTGCATCGCTTCTTCCTCCAGGGGCGTCGTCCTCCAGGTTCACGGGCCCTTTCCCCCCGAGGACCGCGGCATTTGGGGGTGGGATGGGCGCGCGAAACGCCTCGGTCCCCTCCGGCGCCCGGGCCCGGAACCCCACGTGACGCGCCGCACGGAGGGTACGTGGGGGGAGGGCCTGTCTGGCAGCGCGCTTGACCCATGGAGAGGGCTCCCCTAGAAAACCGGGGCTTTGAATCGCAGCACCCCCTGTTGAGGAGGATTGCTCCGCATGCGACGCCTTGCCCCGATGCTGCTCGCCGCGCTCGCCGTCATGGCGGGCGCTTGTGAGAAGAAGACGCAGCCCACTCCCTCCGGTGAGGCTGGCACGCAGGCCGCGCAGGGTCAGTCCGGGAGCACGGTGAGCGGCACACCCGCCGCTGGCTCCGACACCATCCTGCTGGGCCAGGTGGGCGCGCTCACCGGCGGTCAGGCGACCTTCGGTATCTCCACGCGCAACGGCATCGAGCTGGCCCTCAAGGAGGCCAACGCCGCGGGCGGCGTGAATGGCAAGAAGCTGGCGATTCGCGTCTACGACAATCAGAGCAAGCCGGAGGAGGCCGCGCAGGCCGCCACCCGCCTGATTACGCAGGACAAGGTGGTGCTCATCCTGGGCGACGTGGCCTCGTCCAACTCGCTGGCCATGGCGGAGAAGGCGCAGGCGGCGGGCGTGCCCATGATTACGCCCTCGTCCACCAACACCACCGTGACGCAGAAGGGCGACTTCATCTTCCGCGTGTGCTTCATCGACCCGTTCCAGGGCTTCGTCATGGCGAAGTTCGCCCGCGAGGACCTGAAGCTGGGCAAGGTGGCGGTGCTCCAGGACAACAAGAGCGCCTACTCCATCGACCTGTCGGACGTCTTCACGCGCAAGTTCACGGAGATGGGCGGCAAGGTCGCGACGACGGAGAGCTACAGCCAGGGCGACACCGACTACCGCGCGCAGCTGACCGCCATCAAGAAGACGCAGCCGGACGGCATCTACGTCCCGGGCTACTACAGCGAGGTCGGCGTCATCGCGCGCCAGGCCCGCGAGGTGGGCCTCAAGGTCCCCCTGATGGGCGGCGACGGATGGGATTCCGAGAAGCTCTTCGAGCTGGGCGGCAGCGCCATCTCTGGCAGCTACTTCTCCAACCACTACTCGCCGGACAACCCGGACCCCCGCGTGCAGAAGTTCATCGCCGACTACAAGGCCGCGTACGGCGGTGTGCCGGACGCGCTGGCGGCGCTGGGATACGACGCGGCCCGCGTGGCGGTGGAGGCCCTCAAGCGCGCCAAGGACCTGAGCGGTCCGGCGGTGCGGGATGCCATCGCGCAGACCAAGGACTTCCCGGGCGTGGCGGGCACCGTCACCCTGGATGACAAGCGCAATGCCGTGAAGTCCGCCGTCGTCCTCAAGGTCGGGGACGGCAAGACGCAGTATGTGACGACCATCTCTCCCTAAATGGCGCAGCTCCTCCAGCACCTCATCAACGGTCTGGCCGCCGGAACCATCTACGCGCTCGTCGCGCTCGGCTACACGATGGTCTACGGCGTCCTCAAGCTCATCAATTTCGCCCACGGCGACGTCATGATGGTCGGCGTCTACATGGGCTACGCCACCGCCTTCGCGATTGGACGCGAGGCGCGCGGCTCGTTCCTCGGCATCGCCGCCGTGTTCGCGGTGGCCATGCTCGGGTGCGCGCTGTTCGGCTTCCTCATTGAACGCTTCGCCTACCGGCCCCTGCGCGAGAAGCCCCGGCTGACGGCGCTCATCACCGCCATCGGCATCTCCTTCGCGCTCTCCTACGGCTTCCAGCTGGACATCGGCTTCCTGCCCGGCGCCAGCCCCCGCGCGTTCCCCGAAATCATCGAGCCCAAGGAGTGGCTCATCATCGGGGACCGGGACGTCGTCGTCTGGAACTGGCAGGTCATCAGCTTCCTCATCGCGGTGGGGTTGATGGTGGCCCTGCAGTACCTCGTCTTCGGCACGCGCTTCGGCCGGGCGATGCGCGCGGTCTCCTGGGACCACCGGGTGGCGGCGCTGATGGGCATCCCCACCGACCGCGTGATTGCCCTGACGTTCATGCTCAGCAGCGGCCTGGCCGCGGGCGCGGGGCTGCTCTACGCCATCAAGGACACGTCGGTGAGCCCGCTCATGGGCCTGTACGTGGGCCTCAAGGCCTTCGTCGCCGCGGTGATTGGCGGCATCGGCCATGTGCCGGGCGCGGTGGTGGGCGCGCTGGTGCTCGGGCTGGTGGAGGAGTTCGTGGTGGGCTACGCGGCCAGCACCTGGCGGGACGCGGTGGCCTTCGGCTTCCTCATCCTGGTGCTGCTGGTGAAGCCGGGTGGCCTGTTCGGCCGGGTCGCCGCGGAGAAGGTGTGACGATGGAGACCCCCGCGCTTTCCATCCCCGAGGCACCGTCGCTCGTCCCCCCCGCGCTGCGCGGCATCCTTCCGCTGGTCATCGCGATTCCCACGCTCGCGCTGTTCCACTGGTCGCTGACCGGCTCCGACTTCGCGACGTATCTGCTGTCCGTCGTCGGGGTGAACATCATCCTCGCGGTGAGCCTCAACATCGTGAACGGGATGACGGGCCAGTTCTCCATCGGCCACGCGGGCTTCATGGCCGTGGGTGCGTACATCGCGGGCTACACCTCCCTGCAGCTCAAGGAGGTGGCGCTGTCCTTCCTCCCCGTGGCCGCCAGCGACCAGGTGCTCTTCATGCTGGCGCTGCTCGCGGGGGGCGCCGCCGCCGCGGCGTGCGGCTTCCTGGTGGGGCTGCCCTCGCTGCGCCTGAGGGGCGACTACCTGGCCATCGTCACGCTGGGCTTCGGCGAAATCATCCGCGTCTTCGTCCAGAACACGGACGCGTTCGGCCGCGCGCTGGGCCTGTCGGGCATCCCCCAGTACTCCAGCCCGGGCATGGTGTTCTTCTGGGTGTTCCTCGTGGTGCTGGCCGCGCGCCGGCTCGCCGGCTCCAGCCATGGCCGCAGCCTGTGGGCCATCCGCGAGGATGAGGTGGCCGCCGAGGCCATGGGCGTGGACACCACCGGCTACAAGGTCCGCGCCTTCGTCTTCTCGTCGTTCTTCGCGGGCATCGCCGGCGGGCTGTTCGCCCACTTCGTGCCCATCATCAACCCCGGCTCCTTCACCTTCGTGCGCTCGATGGAAATCGTCGTCATGGTGGTGCTGGGCGGCCTGGGCTCCACCACCGGCGCGTTCGTCGCGGCCATCTTCCTCACGCTGCTGCCCGAAGGCATGCGCTCGCTGTTCGGCGCGCTGGGCACCGAGGGCAGCCTGGCGCAGCGGGTGGACCAGATTCGCATGCCCATCTACGGCCTGCTGCTCGTCGTGTTGATGTTGTCGCGTCCCCAGGGCCTGTTCGGCACGAAGGAAATCTGGGACGTGTTGCCCCGGTGGCTGCCTCGCAATCGCAGGGGGCTGGCATGAGCGCGAACGCGCAGCCGGTGGCCCCTGTCGCTCCGGCCACGAAGTCCGCCGCGCTCCTGCGCACGGACGGGGTGAGCATCCAGTTCGGTGGCCTCAAGGCGCTGACGGACTTCCGCCTCTCCATCCAGCAGGGCGACCTGCAGGGCCTCATCGGCCCCAACGGCGCGGGCAAGTCCACCGCGTTCAACGTGCTGACCGGCGTGTACCAGCCCTCCCAGGGCGAGGTGTTCGTCAGCGGCACGAAGGTGAACGGGCGCAAGCCGCATCAAATCAACCTGCTGGGCGTGGCGCGCACCTTCCAGAACATCCGTCTGTTCCGCGCGCTCACCGCGCTGGACAACGTGAAGGTGGCCTGCCGCGCGCAGACGGCGCTGCACCAGTCCCGGATGGGCGTGGGCGCGAAGCTGGCGAACGCGGCCCACAACTACGCGGACTGGTGGAAGGCGCTCCTGCTCACCCCGTCCTTCCAGCGCGAGGAGCGCCGGCTGACGGCGCAGGCCGAGCACCTCCTGGAGGTCATGGGCCTGTCGCACCGCCGCGACGAGGAGGCGCGCAACCTTCCCTACGGCGAGCAGCGCCGGCTGGAAATCGCGCGCGCGCTGGGCAGCCAGCCCCGCGTGCTGCTCCTGGACGAGCCCGCCGCGGGCATGAACACGCGCGAGAAGGCGGACCTGATGGTCCTCATCCGCAAGCTGCGCGACGACTTCAAGCTGGGCGTGCTGGTGATTGAGCACGACATGAAGCTGGTGATGGGCATCTGCGAGCAAATCACCGTGCTGGACCACGGCGAGACGATTGCGCGCGGCGCTCCGGCCGAGGTGCGAAGCGACCGGAAGGTCATCGAGGCGTATCTGGGTGACAGCTACCTGGAGAGCCACGGAGGAGCGGCGTGAGCGAGGCGCAGGTGAAGACGCTGGGTGAGCGCCAGGCATTCCCCCCGCTGCTGGCGGTGGAGGGCATCAAGGTCCACTACGGCGCCATCCAGGCCCTCAGGGGCGTGTCGCTGACGGTGGGCAAGGGTGAAGTCGTCGCCCTCATCGGCGCCAACGGCGCGGGCAAGACGAGCACCCTTCGCGCGGTGAGCGGCATGCTCAAGGCGAGCGCGGGGAGCATCCGCTTCAGCGGGCAGGACACCACGTCCCTCAAGGCGCACCAGCTGGTGCCCCGGGGCATGGCCCACGCACCGGAAGGGCGCGGCATCTTCCCCAACCTCACCGTGCTGGAGAACCTGGAGCTGGGGGCCTACCTGCGCCGGGACACCGCGGACATCCGCGCGGACATGGAGAAGAACTTCACGCTCTTCCCCGTGCTCAAGGAGCGGCGCAACCAGATGGCCGGGACGCTGTCGGGCGGAGAGCAGCAGATGCTCGCCATCGCTCGCGCGCTGCTCAGCCGGCCCCAACTGCTGCTGCTCGACGAGCCCTCGCTGGGCCTTGCGCCGCAGGTGACGGAGACCATCTTCCGCACCCTGCGCGACGTGAACAAGGCGGGCGTCAGCGTGCTGCTCGTCGAGCAGAACGCGCACCTGGCCCTCAACTCCGCCCACTACGGCTACGTGCTGGAGACGGGTGAAGTGGTGATGGCCGGCCCCGGTAAAGCGCTGTTGGAGAGCCCGGAGGTGCGCCGCGCCTATCTGGGCGAGTAGGCTCTGGAAGGCCGAGTTTCCGCCTCCCGGCGCACCACGTTCGTCCTGCCGCCGACGCTTCTGGGGTCCTCGTGACACCTGGAAACTGGCGGGTCTCCGAATCTCGGGTAGTCAGAAGTCGAGCAGTTCGTCTAGCGTCGTCCGACGCACCGCGTTCAACTCTCCCAAACTCATTTCAGGAAGCGCGCCCATGCCTTCGTTGTCCCGCCTCCTTGCCTCGATTGCCACCCTTGCGCTGATGGCCCTCGCGTGCGTCGGTCCGCAGAAGACCGACAGCAGCTCCAACAACTCTGGTGAAGCGACCTCCACGGTGGAGGAGCTGCCCAACGAGGGTGGAGAGACGGGCGGCGCGCAGCCGGCCGCCGCGGGCCCGCAGCTCAACCCCGTGAGCGCCGAGGAGGGCTTCAACGTCAAGATGCCGGGCCAGCCCCAGGTCCAGCGCCAGAAGGTGAACATCCCCGCGGGCGAGGTGTCCACGGCGGCCTACTCGCTGCAGACCCCCGAGGGCGTCATCTACTCGGTCAGCATCGCCGACTACCCGGAGAAGGTCGTCGCCAGCCGGCCGCCCGAGGCGTTCCTGAACGAGGGCCGCGACGGCCTCACCAACCAGCTCAAGGGCACCGTCAGCAACGAGCAGGAGCTGACGCTCGATGGCTACCCCGGTAAGTCCTACACGGTGTCCTCGCCCAACGGCGAGGTGCGCGCGCGCAACTACCTGGTGGGCCCGCGCCTCTACACCATGCTCGTTCTCTACAACCCGAGCATCGGCGCTCCGGCGGCGGATGACTTCCTGGGCTCGCTCCAGCTCGTCAACCCGCCTCCGGCCATTCCGCGCGCGGGCGCGGCGGGCGCGGCGGATGCCGGCTCGGGTGACGCGGGTGTCGCCGCGGAGGGTGCCGCGGTCGAGGCGACTGCTCCCGACGCGGGTCCGCAGGACGCGGGCACGGCCGCTCCGGCCAAGCGCCGTCGCACGAAGTAGTTCGTCGTTGGTGCACGCCCGCGCTCGCGGGAGCGTGTGCTTGATGACAGGCGCCCCGTTCACTTGAAAAGGAATGGGGCGCCCTGGTGGTGCGGGGCGGCTTCCTTCTCCCCCTGACCGCCCACAGTCTTCCTCCTCGGTGTTCGGGGGAGGGGATTCATGACAGGGCTGACTGGGGCCTTGCTCGCCGTGGTGCTCGCGGCGGGCGGCTCGGCGTTGGTTCCGGTGAGTGGGGGCAATGCCCTGACGCTCCCGGCGCAGCGCCACATCGTTCGCATCGACAGAGGTGGAAGTCGTTCCCCCAGCTTCCTGGTGGCCATCCAGCACGGTGGCACCGAGGGCAAGGGGCTGGTCCTGTACCGCTCCGAGGACGCGCTGCGCACCGTGCGGCGCGTGGGGGACATCCAGTCGGACTTCACGCACACGGACCGGGCGGAGCTCCTGGCGGTGGGCCGGGATGTGGCGCTCGTCTACTCGTACGAGGGTCCGCAGCTGGCGCCCTCCCGACGCCATGACGTCTGGTTCCAGTGGTGGCGCTACCAGTCCTCGGAGGACACCTGGACACCGGAGCCCGCGGTGCGCGTGCTGGACTCGGCGGATGACCGCACGGGCTACTCGCGGGCGCTCCTGACGCGCGACTCGCGGGGGCGCCTCTGGGTGCAGGCCTTCCGGGTGGAGTCGGATGGCGGCTCCACCGCGGTGGTGGCGGTGTCCACCGATGGCGGGCAGGACTTTGGCGCGCCCCAGGTGCTGGACAAGGTTCGCCGCCGAGGCGGCGGGCGCCTGTTGAGCGTGGGGACGAAGCTCGTTTTCGTCTACGCCATGCATGATGGCTTCGTGCCCACGCGGATGCGGGTGCGCAACGACGCGGACCCCGTGGAGGCCTGGGGGCCGGTGCGCGAGGCCTTCTCCGACGGCATCTACCACGGCGCGGCGCTGAGCGCGGTGGCGGACGGCCGGGGCGGCATGCACCTGGTCTACAAGGACGAGCAGGAGCGGCTGTACCACCGGCGCTTCGACGGGACGTCCTTCGGGCCGCGCAAGCTGGTGGAGGGCACATCCGACTGGGCGCTCCAGGCCGCCACCACCCGCATCGGCGACACCCTGTACATCTTCTACAACCGCATGCGCGTGCTCAATCAACACAGCGAGCTGCGTGTGCGCGCCCTCCTCGAGGACGGCAGCCTGAGCGCCGCGGTGACGCTCGACGGGGACTCGACGTTCAAGGGGTATCCCAACGCGGTGGACGTGCTGCCGGAGGGCAGCAGCGAGGTGCCGTGTCTGTACGGCGAGGCCGTGGACGCGAGCTCGCGAGGCACCGTGTCGCGCGTGGCGATGGTGCTGGATGAGGAGCCGCCGGAGGAGCCCTTCACGTTGGAGCTGGTGCGCTCCAGTGCGAGTCATGAACTGCTCGCGGTGGATGGCGCGGGCACGCTCTACGGACTCGCGGCGGGAGGCGAGCGCTCGCGGTTGATGGCGAGCACGGATGGCGGACGCACCTTCTCCGCGCGCGGGCAGGACGGGGGAAATTTGTGGACGCTGGCGGCGATGACGAACGGGACGCTGGTGGCGGTGGCCAGCCACAGCGGTGTGTACAACCTGCAGCGCTCCACGGATGGCGGGCGGACGTGGACGGGCGAGGTGAGCCTGGGGAACTACCGGGCGATGGGGCCTCGCAGCTTCGCGGAGCTGGGCGGCACGTGGTTCTTCCTCGAGTACCAGAGCTTCACCTCGTCGTCCGCGCCGGTGCGGGTGTGGGCGAGCACGAATGGCGGGGCCAGCTGGTCCGTGCGCTCCACGCTCACCGCGCACCGGCATGGCTATGCGCTGGTCGCGGACCCGGTGACGGGGGCGCTGTGGGCGCTGATGGGCAGCAACAAGACGCAGGCGGCGGTGCTGCGCTCCACGGACGGCGGGCGGACGTGGAAGTCCCTGCTCCAGGGCTACGGAGCGAACGCGGTGGCGGGCGTGGTGATGGCGGATGGCTCGCTGCTGCTCGGGCAGTCCACGTTGTTCGAGCCCGAGCACCCGAAGCTGTTGCGGCTGTCCGTGGACGGCCGGGTGAGCACGGTGCGGGAGCTGCCAGGGCCCGCGTACTCGCTGGTCGCCGCGCCCGGAGGCGGCTGGGTGCTGGGGACGGCCTGGTCCAGCGCGGGGGACGTGCAGGTGCCGGGGGATGTCTCCGCGCGACTGTTCACCAGCGGGGATGGGCAGACGTGGATGGAGGCGCGGCGCCACGAGCGGGTGAGCGGGGCCGACCTGGCGCGCGCGGACGTGTGGGGTGTGCTGCCCTCCGGGGAGCTGGTGGTGCGGATGGAGAACGTGAGCGGCTTCGGAAGCGCGGGAAAGGGCTTTCAGGTGCTGCGCATCGAGCGCTGAGCGGGCGGGTGGATTAGACCTCCCGGTGCGCGGCGCGAGCACGCCGCCGGGAGGCTGGCATGTGGGACCCGTCGCAGTACACGCGCTTCCGCGATGAGCGGAAGCGGCCCTTCTTCGAGCTGCTGTCGCGGGTGGACGTGGCCGCCCCGACGCACGTCGCCGACCTGGGGTGCGGGACGGGGGATTTGACGCGCGTGCTGGCCGAGCGCTGGCCCGGCGCGACGGTGTACGGCGTGGACTCCTCGGTGGAGATGGTGGAGGAGGCGCGCCGCCGCCCCGCGCCGGGCTCCCTGCGCTTCGAGGTGGGGGAACTCGCGGGCTGGGCGCCTCCCGTGCCGCTGGACGTGCTGGTGTCGAACGCGGCGCTGCACTGGGTGCCGGACCATGCGGCGCTGATGGCGCGACTGGTGGCGAAGCTTTCGCCGAACGCCGTGCTGGCCTTCCAGGTGCCGGCCAACTTCGATGCGCCCTCGCACCGCCTCGTCGACGAGGTGAAGGCGCTGCCGCGCTTCGCCCGGGTGCTCGCGCCCGTGAGGCGGCGGCCCGTGGAGACGCTGGAGACGTACGAGTCGCTGCTGGCGGGGCGGGGGATGACGGTGGATGCGTGGGAGACCACGTACCTGCACCTGCTGCCGGGTGAGGACGCGGTGTTGCAGTGGTTGTTGGGGACGACGCTGCGGCCGGTGTTGGCGGCGCTGGGTGAGGCGGAGCGACAGGCGTTCCTGGAGGAGCTGGGGCCGCGCCTACGCGACGCGTACCCCGCTCACTCGCGGGGCACTCCGTTCCTGTTCACCCGCCGCTTCGTGGTGGCGCGGCGGGGGACTTGAGCGCTCGCGTCCTCAGGGCCAGGCGGGCCAGCGCAGGATTCGCCCGCCGATGCCCACCACCCAGAGGTCGTCGGGGCCCGTGCCGGTGATGTCGTTGAGGCGCCCTCCGGAGGCCGCGTAAATCTCCGTCCACGTCTGTCCGTTGTAGCGGTAGATGTGGCCGTTCGCGCACGTCGCATAGGCGGACCCCGCGCCGAAGGCGATGACCGAGGTCAGGTCATGGGCGTTGGGGAAGCCCTGTTTGACCCACTGCGTGCCGTTGACCTTGCGCAGGACGGTGCCTCCGTCGCCCACGGCGAAAGCGACCTGGTCGTTCACCACCCAGACGGCCCGCAGGGGGCGTGCACCGGAGGTGTTCTGCTCCGCGTTCTCCGTCTCCCAGCGGCTGTTGGCGGGGTTGAACCGGAAGACGCGAGGCGTGTTCGAGGCGCCACCCACCAACAGCAGGTGGCTCTGGGTGCTCCCGTGGATGTTGTAGACGCTGGGGAGCGCGTTGTTCGCGGCGTTGTAGCTCAGGGTTCCGCCGCCATCCCAGGTGAAGGACGTGCCAGTGGTCTCGTTGTCCTCGCCCGTGGGCGAGTTGGCACCGTAGAGCGTGAGGACGTTGTTGGTTCGCAGCCCGGTCATTCCAAAAATCCACCGGTTGTCGTCACTGATGTCGGAGCAGCCCGCGGCGGTGGTGTCCTGGTGGGCCTTCTTGCCGCCCTCGGAGCCGAGCCACGCGCGGCCCGTGGTGGGGTCCGCCCAGATGGCGCGCCATTGGGTGTCGTCGGCGCCGCAGCTGTCATCCGTGATGACCGTGAAGTTCGTGCCGGTGGGCAGCAGCCGCGCGCGACGGTTGTCATCACCCCCGACCCACACTCCGCCGCGAGTCCATGAAGAGGCCGCGTACCAGTCCTTCATCCCCCCCGAGCCCACGTTCCTGCTGGTCCATGCGGGAGCGTTTCCGCCCGGGCAGACGCTCTGGAGTTCCTTCTGGCCGTCGCAGTCGTTGTCCAGGTCATCACACAGCTCGGTGGCGCCGGGATGGGTCCGCGAGTCGCCGTCGTTGCAGTCCGAGCTGTTGGTGACATAGGCGCCCGCGGGCTTCACGCAGGACTGCACGATGCCGGTGTTGCCACCAAAGGTGTCGCCGTCCTCGTCCGGGTACCACAGGGTGGCCACCGAGGATGTCACACACTCCAGGGCCGTCTGGACGCTGTTGCACTGATTCGTTCCCTGGCACTGGAACGAATCCGTGCACTGCTGCGTGAGCGTGGGGAAGCCCTCGTCCTTCACTCCGTCGCAGTTGGTGTCCACGTCATCGCAGAGGTCGGTGAGCCCTGGGCGGATGTCGCGGTTCGTGTCGTCGCAATCGTCCGGAGCGCCGGTGGTGTAGCCGTCGGGCGTGGCGCCGCAGACGATGAGGGGCGTCGAGTCCTTCTTGCCGTGGCCGTCCTGGTCCCCGTCCAGATACACATTCCTGCTGGGCGGGGTGTCGCAGAACCGGGCGCGGTCCGTCGTGCCGCAGCGGAAGACACCGGAGCAGTCCGCCGACGTCGAGCAGGCCTCTCCCAGCTGGAAGTGGACCGTGTCGCCGACGCCGTCACAGTTGTCGTCCACGTCGTCGCAGAGCTCCTCGGCGCCTGGATTGATGGCGAGCACGTCGTCCCGACAGTCGGTGCCGTTGCTGCTCTCTCCGACGTAGCCATCCTGGTCCGCGTCCGTGGCCTGCAGGGACAGCGTGACGGCATGCACGGTGTCGAGCTCCACCGTCACGCGCTGCGAGTCGGAGACCACGGCCTTGCCTTCGCAGGATTGCTCGAAGGCCGTGGCGCGCACTCCCACGGACGCTCCCCAGTCGAGAGGAGGTATCAGCGCGACCATCATGCTGCCGCCGTCGGCGCGAGTCCCCTTCACCTCCGTGCCCACGATGTCCTTGCCGCGTGTCTGCCCGCTGGCCACGTCGAACGCCTCCACCCGGAGGCATCCCGGGAGGAAGGGGCCGTACTTCACCGTGACCTTGACCGCGCCCTGGGTGACGTCCTTCTTGCAGCCAGCGAGGAGGAGGAGGGGGAGGACGAGCAGGAGGCGTCGCATGAAACGAAGTGTATCCGCGCTTCCGGGCTCGGCTCACCTTCTCCGAGTCAGGGTTGAATACACCCCTGGATATTCATGACCCGGGCTGGCGCTCACTCGGGAAATCCGAGTGAACCACCGACAACCGCGCATCACGAGCAATGCTCGCGGGTGTTATCAGTTCCTGCTCCAGCGGAACCTGGGCGCCGTAGCGCTCGCGCATCTGCTGTTTCAGGCCGGCCACGTCGAGCGAGCCCAGGGCTTCCATTGCTCCGTATTCCACGCCCGCGCCCTGGGCGTAGGCCTTGCGTACCAGCTCCGAGCAATACATCGCCTCGTCGCCCCAGCCGAAGCGCCAGTCATAGGGCTTGCCCAGGTGGGACTTCGCCGCCGTCAGTGCGCGCTGCCGCTGCTCGGCGTCGAGTCCCTGGGGGCGCAGCACGAGGATGTGGCCCTTCACGCCGCGCGCCTTCCACTTCGCGAACGGGATGCGCTGCACCGGCTGCACGGCCTCCACCACGAACACGCCCTGTGCCGTCACCTCCACCAGCCCTACGTGAGACAGCGCGCTGTGCGTGGCCGCCCGGATGGCTTGGGACTGCCGCGAGCGCGAGGTGTGCAACACGACGTCCCCGGTCTGGAGCTTCGCCGCAAGGTCCTCCCGTGGCGCCGCGACCGCGCTGAGTCCCCACAACCACACTCCCCACAACACGAGCCAACGCATGGACCCTGTCCTTTCCGGCGTTTGCCACGCCGGCTGACTCACGGTGCAGCCCCGATGCCAGGGCTCATTCCCACGCCCCCATCCGAGATGCATGTGACGTCCCTGTCGCCGACGGTGTTCCCTGGAGGAGTGAGCGCGCGCGTGCAGTCGTCAGGCGATGCGCGTCAGCGGCACTTCGGCCACGCGGTGATACTCCGGGCCACGGCTCTCGAAGAGGACGAGCCGGTCCACGCGGCCCTGGCCCAGGTCCGTGCCGGACAGGGCCTTCACGCACTCGAGCAGCGCCGGGTCTCCGGACGACGTGTGGCTCCGGGCCAGCGTCAGGTGCGGCGCGTAGTCGCGGTACTCCGACTCGAAGCCGAGCGGCTGCAACTGCTCCGCCGTGTCGGCCTGCAGGGCCTTGAGCGCGTTGGTCTCTCCATGCACGTCCGCCCAGAGCACTCGCGGATGCGTGGGCGTGCCGAAGGTGCCGCCTCCGCCCACCGACAACGTGAAGGGCGCGTGCCGGGGGCCGACCGAGGCCAGCGCCTCACGGATGGCGGGCAGTCGCGAGGCCTCCACTTCCCCCAGGAACACGAGCGTGAGGTGGATGCCTTCGACTCGCACGAAGCGGGCGTGGTTCGCGAGCTGGCGCAGCCGCTTCAGCTCGGCGGCGACCCGGGCCTCGATGGTGGTCCCCAACGTGACGGCG
Organism: Myxococcus sp. CA039A; assembly: GCF_013336645.1. Classification (NCBI taxonomy): domain Bacteria; kingdom Pseudomonadati; phylum Myxococcota; class Myxococcia; order Myxococcales; family Myxococcaceae; genus Myxococcus; species Myxococcus sp. CA039A. The sequence goes on from NZ_JABUMQ010000150.1 coordinate 25,462, forward strand.
GTGAACAGTCGCATGGCTCAGCGCTTTCTCGCGGACCCGCGCGGCCAGAGCGCGTAGGCCCAGAAGGGGATGAAGGCGAGCAGCTCCGCGCCGACGACATACAGCCCGCGCGGCGACAGCATGCCCGCGCCAATGGGCGACACCGGCAATGGACGCACGGGCGCGAACAGCCGCGCATTCGAGAAAGGCCACAGCAACGCCGCGCCCAGCCCGCCATCCGTCAGCGAGTCCAGGAGCCCGTGGCTCGCCACCGCGAGGAACGCCAGCCCACCCCAGCGGCCCGCGGG
>NZ_JABUMQ010000151.1:0-25651 GCF_013336645.1 Myxococcus sp. CA039A
CGCATCGGGTCCGCGCTGCGCTCCGCGCCGCGTCCCAGCGCCGAGCCTCGCGCGGACGGCCGGTGCCGCAACCCGGGGCCTCCCGCGCGGCCCAGGGGCAGGGAGACGTTGAGCAGCTTCGCGCGCCCGCGCCCATCCTTCACGTGGCACCCCATGCAGGAGTTGGAGCTGAAGAGGGGGCCCAGTCCGGGGCCATGGCCGGGGTCGCTCCAGTCGCGGTCGAAGACGCGCTTGCCCAGGTGGAACTCCGGCCAGCGCGCGCGGTCCATGTTCGGCGGAGAGCGACCGAAGGCATTGCGCCCCGCCTCCGTCACGGTGGCGGCGCCACCCGGCAGCTCCTCGCCCGGCTCCAGCGCGAGGGCCAACTGTCCCAGCACCAGGGGCGGGGGCAGGGGACGACGCCCCGCCTGCGCCCACACGGCGGTGAGCACCAGCGCTCCAAGAGGGATGCCCAACAGATACAGCCGCCGGCTCATCGAGGTGCCTCCAGGAACGCGGGAAACGACACGCCGGGCGGGATGCACGACTCCCGCCCGGCGTGGGGCCCGTGCGCGGGGCACGGGCGGGACGACTACTTCGCCGCCGGCTTGAAGGACTCGCTCAGGATGTTCATCCCCTGCGCGGTCGCCTTCACGTCGATGCCCGTGAAGCCGTTGTACGGGTAGTGCCCGTCCTCGATCTCCTCGATGAACTCCACGGAGTCACCGGTGAGCACCTTGCCGTCATCCAGCGCCACCGAGAAGGTGGAGCCGTTGGTGCGCAGGCGCCAGCCGCACGCGCCCACGTTGGCCGGAGCGGTGGGCTGCTCGCCGTTCTTCCCCCAGATGATGTCCAGCTCGAAGAAGTCGGCGTAGTACATCAGGAAGCGGATGAAGTCCCGCCAGTTGTTGAAGATGATCATCCGGTTGGCGGTGTTGGTGGACGAGCCCTGGAGCACGCCCTCGCGGTAGACGTTCATCCGGTAGTTGGAGCCGCCCGGCGCGCCACTGAACGTCGGGGTGATGAACGCGCTGTTCGCCTCACGGCCCGGCGTCACGCGCAGCGTGCTGACCACCTGGTCGCCCGAGCGCGCGTCCAGCTGCAGCACGCCCGAGGTGCTGCCGAACTTGATTTCCGTCGCCTGCGTCCAGCTGGCCGCCCGAGCGAAGCTGCTGGCGACACCGTCCGTCTTCACGCTGCGCAGACCGGTGACGGCCAGGCCCTGCTCCGTCGACGCCAGCTGCGCGTTACCCAGCGCGCAGCTGTTGATGCCGTCGAACCGCTGCGTGCACTTCGACTCCGCGCCGGCTTCCTGCGTGGCCACATCGCCGTCCGCCGCCGTGGGCTCTTCGCCCTGACAACCCGACATGACGCTCAGGAGCGCCGCTGCGAACAAACGGCCCATCATCTTCAGCTGCATGGAATTACCTACCTCTTCAATAGGGGGAGGATCTGCACCGCCAGGAGAGTGCTGCATCCGGTGCCGGCCCAGCCCGAATGCTCCATGTGGCGGCGAGCCATCCCCTTGCACCCCGCAGGCCAGCGCTCACCGGCATGTTTCACCTCCTCTGTATCAGTGAGGAATTGAGCCTCCAGGGCGTCGTGGCTGTAGCGTGTGTTGTTACAGCCTCGCGTTGAATGTATCGCGCCCTGCTACACGCCATTCGCCGAGCGTGACATTGACCCGTTCCATGCGTGTGGTGCGCGCAGACGCTGTCTGGGTATGGGGGCGATTCCGATTCCAAGAATCATTGTCAAAATGTTGGAAACCGCGAATCTGGACAGGTTGCGTCATCCTGTTTAGCGAGTCCTTCCTGTCAGGTCATTTATACGAGCGAAGCAGGAGTAACTCTGCTTTTACGCTGAGACTGGAAGGTGCGCCCTGGGTCGAGGCCGCCTGGACAGGAATAATGCGGAACCGGTATAAAACCATTCGTCAGACTGGTGACACTGGTGATTCCGCCAACCTCATACAAGTCATGACGCTCTGAGAAGGGGGCATTCCCTATGGCTCGTTCGTCGTTGTCCCGCGGTGTGCGTCTTTTCAATCGCGGCCTTTTCTCGTCGGCTCTGGCGGTATCGTTGTCGGCATGTGAGCCGGCGGCTCAGGTCGAGCCTCTCAATCCCACTCCCGCGGAGACGGAGGAGCTGGGGGTGGACCCGAAGGCGCTGCTGGACAGCATGGCGGTGTTCTCGCTGCGTCCATTGGCCCATGAGCCGGTGCCGCAGCCGGTGGGCAGCCGCATCATCAACAAGGCCGCCGCCATCCGTCTGGGCAAGGTCTTCTTCTGGGATATCCAGACGAGCGGCGACGGCCAGACGGCCTGTGCGAGCTGCCATTTCGCCGGTGGCGCGGATGACCGTCGCATCAATACCGTGCACCCCGGCTTCGACAACGTCTTCGACAGCATCGCGGGTCCCGGCGAGACGTTCACGCTCGCGAAGATCACCAGCGATGACCGCATCGGCTCGCAGGGCCCGCTGCGCGCGCTGTTCCTGAATCTGGATCCGGACCCCACCGTCGCCGCGGACTCCTGTCTGGTGCTGCCCGCCGAGCCGTTCAACGAGCACCGGCTGGTGGGCCCGCGTCACAGCCCGTCCGTCCTCGGCTCGGGCTTCTACCGCAACCAGTTCTGGGGCGGCGAAGCCAACGCGACCTTCAACGGGGTGAACATCTGGGGCTTCACCGAAAACAACACCCAGGGCTTCCTCCTGCGCATCGAGAACGCGTCGCTCGCGTCCCAGGCCACCGGCCCCGTGACGAACTTCTCCGAGCAGTCGTGCTCTGGTCGCCAGCTGCTCGGTCCGGGCAGCCTGGGCGCCAAGCTGGCCGTGCGCCAGCCGCTGCGGCACCAGCGCGTCTCCACCTCCGACAGCGTGCTGGGCACGCTGGCCAACCCCACGGGCCCGGGCCTCATCTGCAACGGCGCGCCGTGCACCTATGACCAGCTCATCCGCGAGGCCTTCGGCGACGCGCTGGCCAACATCTCCGTCAACGTCTTCTCGCTCATCTGGGGCGAGGCGCTCCAGGCCTACCAGGCCACGCTCATCCCGGACCAGACGCCCTTCGACAGCTTCCTGTCGGGCAACCTGAACGCGCTCACCCCCAAGCAGCTCAAGGGCCTCAACGTCTTCGTGGGCAAGGGCGAGTGCATCAACTGCCACACCGGCGCCATGCTGTCCGACGCGACGATGAGCTGGTACGAAATCGCCGGTCCCCTCAACCGCGACGGCGGCGACACGGGCTTCCACAACATCGGCGTGCGTCCCACGGACGACGACCTGGCTCGCGGTGACCTGGGCATCTTCGGCGGCGAGCCCAACTCCGTCAGCCTGTCTCCGTTCGACATGGGCGCGTTCAAGACGCCCACCCTGCGCAACGTCGGCCTGACGGCGCCGTACTTCCACAACGGCGGCTACCCCACGCTCGACGACGTGGTCGACTTCTATGCCCGCGGCGGTGACTTCAACAACCCGGAGAAGTCGCTCGACATCAAGCCGCGCACCTTCAGCGCGAGCGACCGCTCCGCGCTGGTGGACTTCCTCTCCAACGCGCTGACCGACTGCCGCGTGTACACGTACCGCGCGCCGTTCGACCACCCGGAGCTGCCGTTCCCGAACCGCGAGACGCTGCCCGTCACCGGCCGCGGCGGTCGGGGCGCCTGCCGCTAGGCTCGGTTTCGCTTGCGATGAGAGTGAGCCACCCAGGGGGGCTTCAGGCCCCTGGGTGGCTTTGCCCTTTTTGCGCGGGATGTCAGGGCCAGCGCGAGAATGGGTGGAGTCTCGGCTCCCGGGGCTTGCTTGATGCTCCGGGGACCTCGTGGAAGAGTTCCTGACCTTCGCGTCAGGTCTGAACAACAGGTTTCTCCCAGGAGTTGTCGCATGAGTCAGGAAGCCGTGCCCATCGACCCGCATGAGACGCTGTATCTGCCCATGCGGCGCCGCTTCATGAGTGAGTACGTCCAGACACCCGAGGGCACGAACGAGCTGCGCATCTATTACGGGCTCAAGGAGATCTCCATCGAGGAGGCGGACCTGCACTCCTTCGGGGAGAACCTGCTCAAGCAAGACCAGTTCATGGCGGCGATGGCCACGCGCTGGAGCAACGGCGAACCCTATGCCTGGGAGCGCGTGAAGGAGCTGCTCGAGCAGCTGCTCGCGGAGAACATCCTGTCGCGCGAGGCGCCGAAGCTTTCGCCGGAGACGGACTACCACAAGATGGTGATGGCGTCGGAGGCGCGGCGGCCCGCGCCCTCGGAGCCCATGTGGTGGAACCCCGACACGGAAGGGGTGCTGCAGCAGCTGGTGGGCCGGCCGATGGAGTTCGGCTTCCTGGAGGCGATGCTGCCCGTGCACCGCGCGGCGCACGCGGCGCTGGATGCCGAGGGGCGGCACATCGGCGAGAACAACGTCTTCCCGGACTCCATGCGCATGCGGATGGAGACCGAGTGGCGGATGTGTCCGTACCCGGGCAGCCGCTTCAAGGACGACGCGCTGATGAACGTGACGGCGCTGAAGTCCATGTCCAAACACTGGAAGCCCACGCTCCAGGCGCTGCTCATCCTGCGCGAGGCGTTCCTGAAGCGCTATCCGCTGCTGGCAGATGGGCAGTGGCGCCTCGGTGACCTGCATGCCTTCAGCTGCGCGGTGCTGGCGGTGCCGTCGCTGATGCTCCTGCGCGGCAAGGACCCCATCCCCAACGGGACGTTGGACCCGGTGCTGTCGTCGGTGTTCCGCGTCACCGACGGCGTGCGCATGGTGAGCATCTACCTGATGTTCCTGCCCGAGCAGCCCATGCCGTACGAGACGCCCATCAACCCGGCGTCGCTGCTGCACCTGACGGAGCGCGACAACCACTTCCTGTCCACCCGTGGCGTGTGCGCGGGCCCTCCACACATGGTCGACGAGTTCTTCGCGACGATGCTGGATGGCAAGCCCATGGCGGGTGAGCCCCTGCCGGAGCCGACGTGGCTCGCGGAGATTCCCGCCGCCATCGACTACGGCCTGCGCGGCCTGCAGCTCTACTCGCTCCAGTTCACCCTGTGGGCCCACATGTGCCACACCTACGAGCGCATTCGTGACGCGGTGCTGCAGGCCGAAGGGCCGGCGGACAGCGGCTGGGGCCGGCTGCGTCAACGCATCGAGAAGGACTGGAAGGTCATCCTGCCAACCCGACAGAACACGTCGGTCCAGCGCGAGTGGGCCAAGGCCCGCTACGTGGAGATGTATGACCGCGCGCAGCGCGGCCTGCGCGGCTTCAGCGAGGAGAAGCTCCAGAACATCAGCGACGTCTTCTCCCCGCCGAAGGACGCCGTGCACGCCCAGGCGGCGGAGGAGCTGCGCAAGCTGTTCCGCGAGCGTGCCCCCGTGCCCGAGGGCGCGCGCCCCGAGCTCATCGACGCGGTGGCCGAGGCGCTGGCCGACTACCTCACCATCGAACGCTCCGCGCTGGGCACGCTGGAGACCGTGCAGCGCGAGGTGAACGCGCTGCTGCAACGCCAGCACCCGGACCGGCCCTTCACCAACCTGGACCTGTCCATCCACCACCGGCTGCGGTTCGCCACCATCGGCGTGCTGCCCTACCTGCTGGATGTCTTCCGCGAAGAGCTGGGCGTGGGCATCGAAAGCCACGTGGCGGACGTCAAAATCACGCCGGGGGCGCCCTCCGCCGCTGCTGCTTGAATTGACGCAATGTTTCACTCCCAGGCCTGGCTGCATCAGCCTGTGTTTCAGGCCTGGGAAGCTTGACTGACCTGTTTCACCGACTTATATCGGTGAGCGCCAATTACGGCGGTTTTCATGACTGTCGTGGATGGTGTCGCTGTCCCGAAAACCAGGAGCGAGCACATGCAGATCAAGACCAAGGTTCGTGGCGGTCCCCGTGGCTGTGGTGGCACCGTCGTCGTCAAGGCTGTCTGAGTCGTGCCGTAGTCTGAAGTCGGAACCTCTGACCAGGAGCAAGACCATGCAGATCAAGACCAAGGTTCGTGGCGGTCCCCGTGCCTGCGGCGGCGTCATCACCGTCTGAGTCGTGCCTGTCGTCTGCTGTCTCAACCTCTGACCAGGAGCAAGCACATGCAGATCAAGACCAAGGTTCGTGGCGGTCCCCGTGCGTGCGGCGGCGTCATCACCGTCTGAGTCGTGCCTGTCGTCTGCAGTCGGAACCTCTCACCCAGGAGCTCACCATGCAGATCAAGACCAAGGTTCGTGGCGGTCCCCGCGCCTGTGGCGGCGTCATTGCGGTCTGAGTCGTGTTGTCGCTGAAGCGGTAGCAGTCGCGGCGACGACGTGCCGGAGTCACGGCACGCGTTTGACTCACGTTTGATGGCTTGTCCTTCGGTCGTCGGCAGGCGGAGCTTCCGCCTGCTGGCGACCGTTGTTGTTTTTCAGGGTGCGGCCTTCCCGTCACGGGTGGGCGATGACGATGAGCGTGGGCGCGCGAGCGTTGACGCAGTTCATCACCTTGCGCATCGTCACCGGGTCCAGCGCGCCGAACGCCTCGTCCAACACGACGACCTGAACGCGCTGAAGCAGGGCGCGCGCGACGAAGATGCGGCTCTGCTCGCCGTGGGAGAGCTGCCAGCCGCGCTCGCCCACCATCTGCAGGATTCCCGCGGGCATGCGCTGCAGCAGGTCGCCCAGCCCCAGCTCCTCGCACAGCTCCCGCGCCAGCTTCATGTCGTCCTGCGTGTGCGGCCAGGCGCGGCCCAGCAGCAGGTTCATGGCCAGCGTGCCGGAGACGACGTGATTCTCATGGAACTGGGGTGCGCCGGCGATCTGCGCGCCCCAGCCGTCCGACGTCCACGTCGACATGTCCAGGCCGCGCAGCAGCACCACGCCGGAGCCCTGGCGCCGCAGGCCCGTGAGGATGGAGGCGAGGGTGGACTTGCCCGAGCCGGAAGGCCCTTCCAGGAGCACGCGCTCACCGGGGCGGATGGACAGCGAAGCCCCCTCCAGCACCGCGCGCGGCGAGGCCGGGTGCTTGAAGTACACGTCGCGCACCTCGAGCAGCGCCTGGTTCCTGGACGGCGCCTCGCTGGAGGTGAGCGGCGCCACCTGGGGCACGCCATCTTCATCCTCCTTCGTCGCGCCCACGGCGCGGGCGAGCCGGGCCGCTTCCAGCATGGGGCGCACGCCGTCGAACAGCACGCGCGAGCCGATGAGCGCCAGCGCGCCCACCGTCATGGACGTCACCGCGCGGGCACCCAGCAGCGCCGCGCCCACGCCCACCGCGATGGTCGCCGTGGAGCTTCCCGCCAGCACGCCCGGGAGCGTGGCGATGATGGCCACCGGAAGGATGCCCCGGCGCGCGAGCGTCATGATGCGCGCGGTGCCCGCGTCCCAGCGCTCGGCGGCGTCCGAGTAGCGCGCCAGCTCCTGGTCCTCCTCCTCGTGCCAGCGCGACGGCTGCTCCTGCGCCAGCCGGGTGCGGTGGCCGAGCATCCGCTCGATGAGCGCGTGCGTCATCACCACGCGCGCCTCCGTCCAGCCCCGGAAGAGCACGGCCTGCCGGGCGACGAGCACCCCCAGCACCGCGCAGCAGGCCGCCAACGCCCCCAGCCCGAGCCAGCCCGCCGGACCCGACAGCGTCACGCTGGCCGCCAGCGTCAGGTCCACCACCGCGAGCATGCTGGTGAAGCTGCCCGCGAGCACCATCTGCTCCATGCCCGCGCTTTCGAACGTCCGCCCCACGTACTCGCCAATGCCTCCGCGGCGCGCCTCGTCCACGGGCAGCGAGAGCGCTCCCGCCAGCAGCCGTCGGCGCAGCAGCGCGGAGAGGTCCAGCGCCAGCGTGCCTTGCGTCCACGCCAGCGCGGCCTGCAGCGGCACCGCAGTCAAGCCCATCAGCGCCCAGGCCCAGAGCCAGCCCTGGTCCAGCTGGCCCTCGAAGGCGCCCCGGCCAATCAGCCACCAGGCCGCGAGCACGCAGACCTGGATGAGCACCGCCAGCAGCAGCACCAGCATCAGCCGGGGGGCCGCAGACAGCGCCTTCAGGTGGTGGATGAGCCGGGCGCCGGGGGGCAGGCGCAGGGTGCGCGCGGCGACCAGGTGGGTGTTGGCCAACTGCGCGCCCATCAGCGCGCGGCGAGCCAGGGTTCGTTGCGGCTCGCGCAGCGCGGTCCCCGCGAGCACCCGGTCCACGGTGTCCACCTGCTGGAACTCGACGAGCGCCTGCACGGCTGCGGTCAGCTCGGATACGGGCACGTCGCGGACCGTCTCGTCGGGGGCGAGCACGCGCGCCGTCCTCCCGGACGGGGACACGCGCAGGAGCGCGACGACCTGCACGCCTCCGTCACCGACGACGTCCAGCAGGGCAGGGGCGGCGCGCTGGATGGCCTTCTCCACCTCGCCGTGGCGCGTGTAGAGCAGGTCCAGCTCCAGCCCCTGGGACTGGGCCACCGCGTCCAGCCACTCGCCCAGCCGGTTCGGGTCTTCCGGCAATCCACCCACCACCCGTCCGGAGGTGCGCGGCAGCGGCAGCCCCGCCCGGAGCGCGAGCCCCTCCAGCGCCTCCGCGGCCCGCCTCGGCTGCCACGCCAGGCCCGAAAGCGGCCCGGCCGCCCTCGGCTTCAGCTCGTTCGCCAGGGTCGTCACGCCGCCCCCTCCCGCATCGGCTTCGTGTCTTCCGCGGGGTGCTCGCTGAGCAGCCCGTGGTCCAGCACCATCCGCCGCCACCCCCCGTGGCCCGTCAGGTCACGGCGCATCTGCTCCTCCTCGTCGAGCAGCGAGCGGTACACGGAGTCCTCGCGCTGGGCGAGCCGCTTCGGGTTGTCGTCCTCCACCAGCTGGCCGCCCTTGATGACGAGGACGCGGTCGAACGTCAGCGTCTCCGCGATGTCATGCATGATGCACAGCAGCGTGGCGCCGGAGAGCTCGGCGCGTGAGCGCTCCAGCAGCGCCGCGCGCCTGTCCCGCTCCAGTCCCCGGAACGGCTCGTCGAAGATGGCCAGCCGCACCCCGGGACGCAGCAGCGCCCGCCCCAGGCGCACCCGCTGCCCCTGACCGCCGGACAGCAGGCTGCCTCCCTCGCCCAGCCGCGTCTGCAGGCCGAGGGGGAGCTTGTCGAGGAACTCGATGAGGTCCGCCGAGCGCAGCGCCTGCCCCACGCGCGGCAACACGTCCGTCGCCTCCACGCCGTAGGCCAGGTTGTCGACGAGGGACTTGTTCCACAGCGTCACCTCCGGCTCCACCCAGGCCGTCTGCCGCCTCAGCCGGGCGAGCACCTGTCCCGCAAGCGGCGCGCCATCCACCTCCACGCTCCCCGACGACGGCCGGTGCCAGCCCAGCAGGATGCCCACGAGCGAGGACTTGCCGGCGCCCGAGGGACCGACGATGGCCACGTGCTCTCCGGGGCGCACCGCCATGTCGATGCCCTGCAGCACGGTGAAGCCCGCGGCCTTGACCTCCACCTGCTTGAGCGTGAAGCCCACGCCACCCGTCTCGGCCCGGGCGTCCACGTCGGCGGCCGTCTCCAGCCCCGCGCCCACCTCATCGGGCGTGAGGAGCGGCTCCATCATCCGCGCGGTGAGCGACGAGGCGGCCGGGTACTGGCGCAGCGCGTCCGCCAGCTGCTTGCCCAGGGTGGCCAGGGCGAGCGCCCAGTAGACGAGCAGCAGCACTGCGCCAGGCTGAATCCCCTGGGACACGGCATGCAGGACGATGGCCACCGAGCCGCCCGTGGCGACCATGGTGGCGAGCGTGTCGGTGAGGATGCCGCGGCTGAGCAGCGTGCGCGCGGCGCGGACGAACTCGTGCAGCGGCTCCTCATGGGCACGCCGCAGCGTCAGCTCCGCGCGGTGGGCCCGCAGCGCCACCGCCCCGCGCATGGCATCCAGGTAGAAGCGCGACAGCACGCCGTCGAAGTCGCGCATCCGCCGGTCCGCCTCCAGCAGCGAGCGCTGGGCGAGCAGGGGGACGGCGAGCGCCAGTCCACCGCCGATGATGATGAGCGGGGCGCTGCCGGGGGCCAGCCACGTCAGGCCGGCCAGCGTGACGAGCATCTCCGCGGAGGCGCGCAGCACGCCCACCGCCATGGTCGGCACGGAGCGCACCTGGTGGATGCCGTGGCAGCGCTGCGCCATGTCGGAGACCAGCCGGCTCTTGAAGTAGCGGTCTCCCAGGCGGGGTATCTTGTCGAGGAACGCCAGCCGCAGGCGCAGCTCCAGCCGCCGGCCCAGCCGCAGGGTCCCCAGCGACAGCGGGAACTCCAGCGAGAAGATCATGCCCATCAGCGCCAGCAGCGTCACGATGCCCGCCAGCCGCTGCTCCTGGGTGGTGAGGTAGCGCCCAGCGTCGATGATGCCGCGCAGGAGCAGGGCCTCCAGGAAGCCGCCCACCGCGGCCGTCAGGGCGATGGCCGCGAGGACCGAGGGCGCCAGCACGCCGTCCCGCCGCATCAGCGCCACCAGCTCCCGCAGGGGCCGGGTGGGAGGCTCCTTCAGGGCCGCCAGGAGCTCCGCGGACAGCGGCGGCTCTCCCTCGGCGCGCTCCGTGCGCAGCCCCCGGGCCAGGATGGCCACCACGCCGCGCAGCGTGACTTCCTCCGCGTCGGGAGGGCCCACCGCCGTCCAGTAGGAGGCGGGGATGACCTGCTCGGCCCGCCCCTCCGCGAGCGCGGCGCGCACCTCGCGCAGCAGCTGCTCCAGGAAGCGCTCGGAGGACTCGCCCCGCTCGACGCCGCCCCCGTCCACCAGCGTCTGCACCAGCCGCGTCGCCGCGTCCAGGCAGGCCACGCTCTTCCACGTCTCGTCCGCGAGCGCCTCCGCGAGCAGCCGCTCCGCGAGCGGCTTGTCGGCCAGCGCGCCCAGCCGCAGGCGCATGCCCGCGAGGAACTCCTCCGTGCTGGCCCACGCGCGGAAGCCCTCGGCGGGGACGGGCAGGGCGTGGACGTAGAGCCGCTCCATCAGCTCCGTCACGGACACCCAGCGCCGTCCCAGCGCGGGGTCCATGATCTGCACCATGTTGCCCCACCGCCGCCAGATGACGATGAAGTGCAGGTTGCTGTCCGCCAGGCGCACCACCGCGAGCGCGGGCAGCGCCTTCGTCTCCGGCATGAGCACCTGGTCCAGGGGCAGGACGACCTGGACGGCGTCCATGCCCAGCTTGCCGGCCAGCTCCTCCAGCACGTCGATGGACGTCCCGTCGATGTCCGTCTGGCAGGCCTCGCGCAGACGGCCGTAGCTGACGGGGAGGTTGAAGCCGTCGAAGAGGGCCTTGAGGGCCGCCGGACCGCAGTCCATGGCGGACGTCTGGATGACTTCGGGAATGAGCAGTCGTCGTGTGCCCGCCATGACTCAGCCCCCTCCCCGCGACATCTCCAGCTCCCGGGGCGTGCGCGGCGGCAGTGGCCGTGCCCGCGCGGGCGCCTCCATGCCCCGTCCCAGCGCCCGCAGCACCAGCCGCAGGGGCGTGGCCTCCTCCACGGCGATGTCCACGGTGCCCGGCAGGCCATGCTCCAGGGGAATGCCCACCGGCATCTCGTCCACGGACAGCTCCGCGCGCACCATCCCGTCGCGGGCCTCGCTCGCCACCGCGACCACCGTGGCCTGCACCATGCCGAACTCCGTCCAGGAGAAGCCCTCCAGCTTCATCCGGGCCCGCTGTCCGGCGCGCACGCGGCCCAGGGCCGTGGCGGGGGACAGCTGCGCGACGATGCGCACGTCACCGCCCGCGACGACGGTGGCGATGCGGTCTCCGGCTCGCACCTGCGCGCCCACTCGCACCGAACTCGTCTCCCCGAGGATGCCGTCCGCGGGCGCCTTCACCACCCGGCGCTCCAGCTCGTCGCGCAGCCGCTCCACGGAGGCTCGCGCCACGTTCTCCCCGGACTCGAGCTCCGCGATTTCCCGCCGCAGCGCCGCGACGCGGATGCGCCGCTCGGTGGTCTGCATGGTGCCGTCCATCTTCACGCGCGCGAGCCCCGCGCGAGAGGCCTGCTCCACCGCCTGCGCCCGCTCCAGCTCCGTGCGCACCCGGTTCCACTCCGACTCGCTCACCAGCTGCCGCGTCCAGAGCTGCTCGGTGCTCGTCTTCTCCTCCAGTGCCCGGCGGGCCAGCGCCTCGGCCTCGGCGAGCCGGGCGCGGGCCTCGTCCACGCCCGCCGCGCCGCGCTCCTGCTGGGCCACCAGCGCGCTCTGCTCCGCGTCCAGCTCCGCGCGCGCCGCCACCAGCTGCGGCCCCACGCCCTGCAGCAGGGCCTCCGCCTCCGCGAGCAGCCGCGCCTCCTGCTCATGCGCCAGCTCGAAGAGCACCTCGCCCGCGGTCACCTGACGGTGCAGCTCCACCCGCGTCTTCACCAGCCGCCCCTCCACCGGGGCGTCGACGGCGTAGACCTCCCGGTGGACCTCCAGCCGCGCCTGCACGCTGGGCTCGTACACGGTGATGCGCGCCCGGACGAACCAGCCGCCCCACACGGCGAACAGCCCCACCGGCAACAACCAGAGCGCCGAGCGCCCTCGTCCCCGCACCAGCGCGCGCATGGTGCGCGGGAACATTCCTTCACCAACTCGCATGGATGAAGCCTACCTCATCGCCGTTGTCCGACCGACTCCCCGCATTCTCGCCCAATGGACTGACGCCGCACCGGCACCGTGGACTCGGGGGACTGGCTCCGGGGGCGCGGGATGCGGTGTCTTCACGCCGCGCATGCGCTGCCTGTCCGGCTCGGGGGCCAGGGCCGTGACCGCACGGGCATCCCCCAGTCAAGGGTTGTCCAAGCGAATCCTATTTATTGGAGCGGGCTCGCTTGTGCGTGAAAACATGTTTTAAAGGTATTGCGACGCATGGCGCGATGCGGTCTCCACGTAGATGGAACCGTGAGCAGGGCTTCGCGCGTCTCACGGCGCGGCGCGCGCCAGCATGGATGCGAGAGGCAGACCTGGTGGATTTCAGGACCCTGGGTCATTCTCGCGTTTTGGTAAATTGGGCGAAATATCCAAGTCTGCGGATTTAAAAGGGATGACGGGTTTTTCTGTTGAAGGCTTGACTCCCATTTTCCATCGATTTTTAATGATTCTACTCAGGGTGTGTATGGGCTCGCCCCTCGCCACCCGGAACTTCGCTGTCCTCCATCAGGGAGTAGACATCATGAAGATCAAGACCAAGGTTCGTGGCGGCCCCCGGAGCTGCGGCGCCAATGGCACTGACCACTGGTTGCGTACGACGCGCTGACGCAGGCCCCGTGGTCTTCACCTGGGCTGTATTTGCCCGGATGTGGCTCGGATTCGTCAGCGGGAAGCGCATCGTCCGCCGGCGATTTCCACTGCAGCGCCACGCGTCATGTATTTTCGTGTTTCGCGAAGTTTGAGATTGGTTGTAGCGCCAGAAGTTACAATGACTTTCTCCGCAATCTTTACGGCATGGCTTGACTGACCGATTACGCCCGTCTTTAATGATTCCAGTTCCGGCGCGAATCTGGTGTCTCGAAGCGAAGGCAATGGCGAGCGAGGCACGGCGTAGGTTCCAGGTGGTCTGGGAATAGCGAGACGGGCGGCAGGTTGAGGGGATGGTCGAGCCCGCGAGCGCGACGAGAATCAGGTGGCGGCGTTTAGACAGCGAGTGTCTCAACGGCTCGGATGTCAGAGGGGTGTGCTTGATTGTTCTGCTCGCTGGAAGGAGCAAGCACATGCAGATCAAGACCAAGGTTCGTGGCGGTCCCCGTGGTTGTGGTGGCGGCACGGTCGTTCTCCCGACTCGTCCCGGCACCCAGATTCCGTAGTTGTCTCTGCCTTTCCCACTCTCCAGGTTGTCTGGAGCAACGCAGTACTCTCACCAGGAGCACATCATGCAGATCAAGACCAAGGTTCGTGGCGGTCCCCGTGGTTGCGGCGGTTCCCTGCCCGTGGTGACCGGCACGGTTCGTACGCAGATCCCGTAGTCGTCGCTGGCGGTCGCCAGACGATTCCGGCTGTACCTTCCTCAAGATCTCTCACCAGGAGCACACATCATGCAGATCAAGACCAAGGTTCGTGGCGGTCCTCGTGGTTGCGGCGGTGGCGGTCAGATCCCCGTGCTGAGCACCGACGTGCTGGCGTAGTCGTTCACTCCACCCGTTTCACTCGGAGAATATCCATGCAGATCAAGACCAAGGTTCGTGGCGGTCCCCGTGGTTGCGGCGGTGGCATCTCGACCCCCGTGCTGAGCACCCGTCTCCCGTAGTCGTTCAGTCCACCCGTTTCACCCGGAGAATATCCATGCAGATCAAGACCAAGGTTCGTGGCGGTCCCCGTGGTTGCGGTGGTGGCGGTACGATCCCCGTGCTGAGCTCCGACGTGCTGGCGTAGTCGTTCAGTCCACCCGTTTCACCCGGAGAATACCCATGCAGATCAAGACCAAGGTTCGTGGCGGTCCCCGTGGTTGCGGTGGTGGCGGTACGATCCCCGTGTTGACCGACGTGCTGGCGTAGTCGTTCAGTCCACCCGTTTCACCCGGAGAATACCCATGCAGATCAAGACCAAGGTTCGTGGCGGTCCCCGTGGTTGCGGTGGTGGCGGTACGATCCCCGGCCCCGTGCTCAGCACGGACGTGCTGGCGTAGTTCCTGGAGTCGACTGGCTTTGCCGGTTGACCTCGGCGGTATCTGTTCCTTCAACTCAGTCCTCACCAGGAGCACATCATGCAGATCAAGACCAAGGTTCGTGGCGGTCCCCGTGGCTGTGGCGGTTCTCTTCCCTTCCCCACGCCTGTGTTGACCACGACGGACGTGCTGACGCAGGTTCCGTAGTTTTTCGTCGGGCGCCTCGGTGCCCGTATAAGACGTAAGTCGCCAGCGGGTGGTGGACCACCCGCTGGCGACTGTCATTGCGGGCAAAGACAGCCTCCCGGGCGCCACCTCTCCGGAGTGAACTCGCGCTAGGCTGGAGGGATGTCACTCCATGTCCAGAGCTATGCCTGGCAGGCCGCGATTGTCGGCAACGCCCGTCTCGGAGGTCTGGAGCTCCGGGCGCTGATGCTCGAGGACCCGTACGCCGGGGTCTTCCGCGGGGCGCCGGACAAACCCTTCCGAGGTTTCCAGGTGGAGGGAGGCTTCGAGCCGTCCTTCTATGCCTGGTTGGACTCGATGAAGGCGCGGGGGCTCGTCGCCATCCGTTCGGTCGAGGCCCTGGACCCGGCCGACTGGGTCCTCACCACGCCTCCGCCTCCGCTCCCCAGGATGCCGGAGCTGGTGCTCGTGTTTCCGGACCGGGACGTCTGGTACCAGCACGTCTTCCCGTGGCCAGGGCCCGACGGCAAGGCGAAGACTCCCGACGAGTGCTTCAGGGAGGTTCCGGAGTCGCGCTCCTCGGCCGTCCCGTCCGTGGAGGACGCGGAGCGGGAGCTGCTCGCGGCCACCCGGGCCTATGTCGACTTCGTCGGGGCGCGGGCCCGGGCGGATGACACGACGGAGGTGTTCCATGCGGAGATGGGGCGCACCGCGCTGGCGCGACTCCTGGATACGGAAGCCCAGTTCCGCGAGCGGCTGGTGGCGCTGCGGGACGAGCGGCTGCGGGAGTACCGGCGCCGCGCCAAGGACTGGTACCCGGTGAAGCCGGTGACGAAGGCGATGCGCCCGCTCATCCTGGAGAACGCGGCGAAGAACCTCCAGCTCGACGACTACCTGCGCATCATGGAAGCAGCGGGGCTGTCCTGGCGGGCCGTCCGGCTGGCCTGCGCGGCCGAAAACCTGCATCCCCTCAACATGCGCCACGAGCGCACGTCCGAGGAGCAACTGCCGCCCTTCGTCAATGCGCCGGGCTATGTGGCCGTCGGCGAGCGGTTCGACCGGGCGGCGAGGGACGCGCGCAATGCCGCGGTGAACGCGCGGTAGCTTCCGGGCCGGGACGTCTCAGCGGGGCGTGTCCACCGAGGTGCCCGTGGGGGAGGGCGCGGAGCGGGAGAGGGCTTCGCGAAAGCGCCCCTCACGCTGGGCCACGCAGACCTGGAAGCCCTCCACGGTGCCGCAGGTGACGGCGTCACCCAGTCGCCGGAAGGACTCCAGCCGGGCCGGGTCGACGATGTAGAGCGTGTCCGGAGAGAGTCGCCCCGCCGAGACGTCGGCCAGGAGCGCCTCGCAGACCTCGGAGACGCGCGCCTCGCTGAGCCGGGCTGGATAGCCGCTGTTGGTCGTCAGGCCCTGCCTGTACGCCAGGTCCCCGAAGCTCACGTAGTCGCGCTCCACGAAGGCGCTCTTGATGCAGGGCGTCTCCGAGAGGTGGACGTACGGGGGGACGAGGACGAGGTGTCGATAGGACGCGTCCACCAGGGCCCACTCGGGGGCCTTGAGGCGGGGCCAGGGCGTGACGGCGAAGTGGTTGCGCGTCCAGAGCTCGGCCGTGTCCAGGGACTGGAGCAGCACCGCGCCCAGCAGCAGGCCCGTGGCCACCGCGGGCCGCTGGCGCCAGCGCCACAGCGTGAGCGCGAGCAGCCCCGTCAGCACCGCGTAGTGCAAGGGCCAGATGAAGCGGCCGGAGGCCCGGAAGGGACTGAGCAGCGGCAGCAGCGGGGACACGGCCTTGCGCAGCGACAGCACCGTCACGCCCGCCACCGTCAGCACCGACGAGAGCGCCAGCACCGCGAGCAGCAGCAGCACGACGACGAGCGGAGCGTGGGTGCGCAGGCGCTCGCGCACCTGGGCGCCCACGCCCTGGGGCTTCCAGAGGGCCGCCGCCGCGAGGGCGAGCACGCCGGTGCCCAGGTAGCCGAACCCCTCATACTGTCCACGGCCGGTGGGCAGGCCCGGCAGCACGCGGGACCAGTCCATGGGGTTGACCAGGGTGAGCAGGTCGGAGCTGAAGTAGCCGAAGCCGGCCGAGCCCGAGCGCACGCCCTGGCCCACGTAGCCAAAGGCGACGAACAGCGCCGCCGGCACCAGGCAGAGCCCGGCCAGCGCCAGGGCCGCCGCGCGCCGCGACAGGTGGTGCTCGCGCCACGTCACGGTGGCCAGCAGGGACAGGGTGAGGGCGAAGACCATCACCTCCAGGTACGGATGGATGCCCGAAGCGAGCGTGTTGAGCAGCAGCGCCCACCCCAGCGCCTTCCACGCGTCGCGAGTGCTCGCGCGCGGGCGCAGGTGCACCCAGAGCATGCCGGTGAGCAGCCATTGCGCGCACAGCGTGTCGTGCCCCGTCCGGTACAGCAGCACGGGCGCGAGGACGAACAGGGCGCCCCCGAGGACGCGCTGGACGGGGCTCGGCGTGAAGAGGCCCGTCAGCCGCGCGCCCAGCCAGCCCTGGAGCATGAAGCACAGGGCGAGCCACGGGCCGATGAACTGGAAGTCCCGGGGCAGCCAGTGCGCGAAGGGCTTGAGCGCGAGCGACACCCAGGGATTCGAGTCGGAGAAGGCCACCGACATGGGCAGCGGGCGCAGGAGGCCCGGCGTGCTGCCCAAGGGAAAGCCCCAGGGCGCGTCGCGGAAGTGCATCCAGCCGAGCGCGTGCTGCGCGAAGTCGCCCCCCAGCCAGTCCAGGTCGGTGGGGTCCAGCGTGGGCCCACCGCCCACCGCCAGGTACCAGAGCAGACCGAACACCGCCGCGAGGAGCGGAGCCACCCAGGTCCAGCGGCCCTCCACGCCCGAGCCCAGGTCCGCGCTCAAGCGAGGGCTCCACTCGGGAGGAGGGGAGGCGGGGCCGTCGTGTCGAGGGACGTCGAGGCCGGGCTGCGAGTCGCGGTCATCACCACCTGCGGGGCTCCTGGACTGTCCTGGTGTCTCGCTCCCCGGCAACCCGGGGGACAGGAGGGCGAGCCATATCGTCAGTCGAGCGTCGTCGCCAGCCCCGGGGCTTCAGGCCCTGTCAGCCCGGGGTGGAGGACGGCGTGGCGGGCCGCGCCTCGCCCCCGTGGACCGCGAGCACGGGAGCGAGCGCTGGCTCCGCGCGCTTCCGCGGAAGCGCGGGCAGGGGGCTCACCACAGCATGATGGCGGACTCGCCCGCGCGCTCCTCGTAGTAGAGCCGCAGGCGGACCACGTACTCGCGTCCCCGGAACAGCTTCAGCTTGAGGGCCGCGTTGGTGCCCAGGCCGCTGTCGTCGTCACCGGCGAGGAAGCGCAGCCCCGTGCCGCTCTTCTCGAAGAGCACCATGACGGTGTCGGAGACGCCGAACGTGCGCAGCTCGTACGTGCGGGTCTCCTGGGGCGTGAAGGTGAAGTTGCGCTGCTGTCCGGGCTTGAGCTGCAGTCGCACGGACTGGAACGGCTGCAGCGCGGTGTAGTCCTGCTCGGTGAGGGGCGGGTACATCGTCCGGGCCCAGGCCTTGTCCTGGTCCGACAGCCCGCCCTTCGGGGTGAGGCCGTTGCGGAAGTACTCGATGGGCTCCTTGATGAGCCCGGGCTGGAAGGGGTACTCCATGACGGAGTCCGGGTCCCAGGTGGAGCCCTCCACCGAGCTCGCGACCAGCTTGCGGATGATGTTGTGGAACGTCGTCTCGCGGCTCCAGCTGTTGGGGGGCCGGGCCAGCGCGGCGTAGACGGCCTCCTCGTCCCAGATGATGCCCGCGTGGGGGTTCTGGTGCTCGTGCGGGAAGCCGAGCGTGTGGCCGATTTCGTGGATGGCCGTGTCGATTTCGCGCGGGTGCTCCGTGAGGTCCCAGCCGAAGTTCATCGTCCGCTCGTCCTGCCCCTGGGCGAGGATGTCCCTGCCCACGTAGGACCAGGCGCCGTCGTCGCGCATGAAGCCGATGCGCACCTCGGCCTCGTCGCGTGAGGCCACCTCCTGGAACTTCAGGCCGAGGCCCACCTGCGTCCACCGCTCGAAGGCCGCGCGCACGACGTCCTTCTCGGTGTCCGTGGTCGTCCATGGCACGAAGCGCGTGGTGCCGTTGGCCAGCCGCACCTCCTCGCCATCCGTGGCCTTGTCGAAGAAGTAGTAGTGGAGGACCGTGCCGTTGGCCCACTTCTGCTCGTTCATGCGGATGAGGCGAAGTCGGCGCGCGTTCAAGTCCGGAGGCAGTGGCCGCTCCGGGACTTGCGGCAGTGCGCAGTAGGCATAGCCGAGCGCCTTCGTGGTTTCGCTCGTCGTGGCGCGGCCTGTCTTTCCCGCCGTCCTCGCGCGAGGCGCCGCCTTGCGGCCCCGGCGAGTCGTGGGCTCGGGTGCCGCCGCGCGGGGTTTCGAGCGCCCCCTGCCTCGCGCCCCGCCCGCGTTCTGTTTGAGTTTGTCCGTCATGGTGACTCTCCCCTGGCGGTGGATGCTCCGCCCGTCAGAGAGAGTCCCGAGGTGTTTCGTGTGACGGCGCGAGGACTGGGAGGGACGCGGCCAGCGCTCGGCGCCGGCCTCGCCCGGGCAGGGAGAGACCAGCGACGTGAAGCGGCCCGGGAGGCGTGCTCCCGGGCAGTCTCTCAGCTCGCCTTGGCGAGCACCTCGTTGGAGACCTGCGGCGGAACGACATAGCCGGCGGCCATGAGAATCTCCGAGGCGGCCATCGCGACGCGGGCTTGCACGGCGCTGGCCTGGGGCTGCTTGCAGTACACGCCGATGCCCAACACGGGACCCAGCACGCTGAACTCCGCCACCTCGACGCTGGGCGCGGGTTTGGCCTGGACATCCGGCACCAGCGCCACGCGCTCCTCGAGGGCCCGCATCAGTCCGCGGACGTCACCGCCGTGCATCATCGGAACCTTCACGACAAGCTTGCGGTGGGGGTGGTGGCTGTAGTTGACGATGTTGTCGCCGAAGAGCCGGTTGTTGCCGACGGAGATGCGCAGGTTGTCGGACGTGTCGATGGTGGTGGCGAACAGGCCAATCTCCTGCACCACGCCTGTCGCCCCCGCGGCGGAGATTTCGTCTCCCACGCGGAACGGACGCAGCACGAGCAGGAAGATGCCCGCCGCGAAGTTGGAGAGCAGGCCGGACCAGGCCGTGCCGATGGCGATGCCCGCGGCGGCCAGCAGCGCGGCGAACGACGTGGTCTCGAACCCCATCATCCCCAGGATGCCGAGCAGCAGCAGGATGGTGAGGGAGCCTGCGAACAGCGATTCGATGTACCGGATGAGCGTGGCGTCGAACTGACGCTTCTGCAGGGTGATGTTCAGCACGCGCCGGAAGGTGTTGATGACGGCGCGACCCACGAACCACAGCACCAGGGCCCCGACTGCCTTGAGCAGGAAGGGGAAGGCCTCTGCGAGTGCCAGGGTTTTCAACTGCTCGATAATGGCGTCCATGACGTTCCTGAAGCGGCGGAGAGTCCACGTCCGTGGCGCGCCAGCTTCGCGGGTGCGCATGTGCAGGGGACGGGCCAGCAGTGGGGCTGCCGGTAAGCCCCCGGATGCAAAGCACTTTCACGCCCGCCGAGGCAATCGCCCCTGGGTCTGAGCCGCCCATGGACGCGTCAGCCTCCCCTCGTTGACGTGTCAGCGGGGGCCCTCCGTCAGGAGTGGGGCCCTCAAGAGGGCTTCGTGGCCGTGAGCAGCTTCTCCACCGCGAGCAGCACCGAAGCGGCGGTGGCGGGGTGCTTCACGAAGGCGGCGGGGCTGAGGTTCGACAGCCGGCCCATCAACGAGTCGGGCCCGCTCACGTTGACCAGGATGGTGCGTGAGCCCGGCCGGCCCGCGGTGCTGAGCACGTCGAGCGCGGAGCCGGTGTCGACGACGATGATGGGCGCGGGCCTGTCGCTGTCCGTCACGACGCGCAGTCCCTTCTGGTGGAACAGCTCGGTGACGAGCGTCATCAGCCGCGCGTCCGACAGGCGCACCAGGATGGGGACTCGCGTATCCAGCTCCACGGCGGTGGCCGCCTGGGGCGCGGGGCCCTTGCCCAACTCCCGCACGTCCGTCTTCAGCAGGCCCATCACGTCCGTCTTCAGCACGCTGCGCACGCGCTGGAGCAGCGAGGCATCCTGCGTGAGGAAGGACTTCAGCCGGCGCTCGGCCTCGGGCGGCAGTTGGGTGAAGGCCACGCCCATGCCGTCCTCGCGGGACCAGACCACCTGTCCCTCGGCGCGCAGGGTCTGGGAGGCGTCAGGCAGGGTGATGCGCAGCTCCAGGGTGCTGCCCACCGGCAGCGCGCGCGGGGTGCGGATGGCCAGCCCTCCGGTGCCGATGTTCTTGCTGTACGCGCGCACCACGTCGTCCTGCGTGGCGAACGTCAGCTCCAGCACCGCGTCCGCTCGCGCGGGGCGCGGGGGAAGGGGACTGCCCTCGGGTGGCAGCGCGCCCAGCTCCAGGAGCACGTCGCGCAAGAGCTCCAGTCGTTGCTCGTCGTCGGGGCCGAGCGGTCGGGTTCGTTGTCGCTCGAGCAGCGCCTTGTACTCCTCAAGCGCGTTGACGCGTGGACTTCCCATGGAGCCCCCCTGCCTGCCTGGACTTCCGTGCAGCCTGCCATGTCCCCGCGGAGGCGCGCGAGAGGTCCGCTTCCACCCTGTCGTGATGGATACACCCTGGTATAGCGGGCCGCATGGACGTTCCCTGTGCGCTCCCTCCCCGCCCGGGTCTGCTGTCGAGCCTGCTGCGCTGGAGCGCGGCCTGCGCGGCGATACCTCCGCTGCTGACGCCCGCGCTGTTGCTGGGCCCGGTGAGCCAGGGGGTGTCCGACGCACTCATGCGCGCCTGGTGCCTCTGGGCGCGGCGGGTCTTCGGCGTGGACGTGGAGGTGGTGGACCACAACGGGGGCCGGTACGACGCCGCCGCGTACGTCTTCCTGCAGTTGAATCAGACGAGCCTGAGCGAGACGTTCGTGACCCCCCCGGCGCTGCCGCGACCCGCGCTCATCTTCATGAACCTGGGGTTCGCGGTGCTGCCCTTCGCGGGGTGGGTGCCGCTGTCGCAGGGCTCCACGGTGGTGGTGCGGCAGTGGCATGCGCAGGCGCGGCGCGCGGTGGACCGGGCCACGGAGGCGCTGCGGCGGGGGGCCAGCTACTACATGTCCATCGAGGGACTGCGCAGCCCCGACGGTGCGCTGGGGCCCTACAAGAAGGGCGCGGCGGTGCTCGCGATTCGCTCCGGGGCGACCATCGTCCCCATGGTGTTCCATGGGGCGCGCGCGGTGCTTCCCGTCGGCGAATGGCGGGTGCGCCCGGGCCGGGTGCGCGTCGAATTGCTGCCCGCGATGGAGACGCGGGGCCTGCGTTACGAGGACCGGGATGCGCTCCTCCAACGGCTGCGTGAGCTCGCGGAGGCTCACGGGCTGGGACGGCCGCCGGGGTGAAGTCCCACGCCGGGGCCGGCCCCGAGTAGGCTCGGCGTCATGTCCTACCAACGCAACCCGGTGAAGGCGCCCCGCGTGTCGGGGTTCGCGCTCAAGGCGTTCGTCAACACCCTGGAGAGTGGGGTCGGCGCTCCCGTGCTGGAGAAGCTGGTGCGGGACAGTGGCATCACCCAGTGGCGCGAGCTGCCCGCGGGTGACGCACCTCCGCTCCAGTTCCCGCTGCCGCCCGGCGCCCCCGCGACGGAAGTCCAGTCCCCGCAGGAGCAGGCCGCGCGTGCCATCGCCGCGCAGGCCGTGACGCCGGAGCGCGAGACGGTGGGCTCGTACGCGCGCGCCTACCGGGAGGGGGGCGTGGACCCTGTCGCCGTGGCGCGGCGGTTGAACGAGGCCATCGACCGGCTGGAGCGGGGCGAGGCGCGGATGGGCTTGTTCATCGCGCGCAAGCCCGACGAGGTGCTCCGCGCCGCCGAGGCGTCCGCCGAGCGCCTGCGCGCTGGACGCCCGCTGAGCGTGCTGGACGGTGTGCCCGTGGTGCTCAAGGACGAAGTGGACCTGGCGGGTTTCCCCACGACGTTGGGGACGCGATTCCGCAACCAGGTGGCCTCGGCGGACTCGACGGTGGCCGCGCGCCTGCGGGCCGCGGGCGCGCTCATCCTGGGCAAGGCCAACATGAATGAGATTGGCATCAACCCCATCGGGTTGAATCCGCACCACGGTGCCGCGCGCAACCCGTGGAACCGGGCGCACATCACCGGGGGCAGCTCCAGTGGCTCGGCCGCCGTCGTGGCCGCGGGCCTGTGTCCGCTGAGCATTGGCGCGGATGGCGGTGGCTCCATCCGGATTCCGGCGGCGCTGTGCGGCATCGTCGGGCTCAAGGCCACCTGGGGCCGCATCCCGGAGACGGGCGTGCCGCCGCTGTGCTGGAACGTGGGCCACGTCGGGCCCATGGGACTCACCGTCGACGACGTCGCCGCGATGTATGCGCTGCTGGCGGGGCCGGATGGCAAGGACCTGGTCTCGCAGACGCAGCCGCCGCATCACCTGTCCGGTTACGAGCGCGCGGATTTGATGGGGGTGCGGTTGGGCATCTGCTGGCCCTACTTCGAGGATGCCTCACCGGACGTGGTGGCGCGCTGCAAGGACGCGGTGCGCGCCCTCACCGACGCGGGCGCGACGGTGGTGGAGATTCCCGCGCCTGACTTGAACACGGTGCTGTGGACGCATAGCTGCATCATCCTGAGCGAGATGGCGGAGTCGATGCTTCCGCACTCGCGTGCCAATGCCGCGGACTTCGGGCTCGACTCCCGCACCAACCTGGCCATCGGCCGGCACTTCCGCGCCACGGACCTGATTCATGCGCTGCGCCACCGCCACCGGCTGACGCGAGACTTGTTGGCCGTCATGGCGGACGTGGACGTCATCGTCACGCCGTCGACAGCCACCACCGCGCCGCTCATTCCGGAGGCGACGTTGCCGGATGGCGAGTCGAACCTTCCCGTGGTGGATGCGCTGATGCGCTTCGTGCGCGAGGGCAACCTGACGGGCTTCCCCGCGCTGTCAGTCCCGGCCGGCTTCGACCGCGCGGGCCTGCCGGTGGGTGTCCAGCTCATGGGGCGCCCGTATGAGGAGCACCTGCTCCTGCGCCTGGGCCGCGTGGTGGAGCGCGCCACGGCGGCGCGGACTCCCGCCATCCACGTCACGGCCTTGCGCTGACCTGGCGCGCGGTGTGCGCGCGTGTCACGGCGCGGAGGGCTTCACGGGCCTGGCGCGCCGACTCTCCCGGGTGGACATCTCCAGGGTGCCGTCGGGTGTGACGATGACGTCGCCGCCCGCGCAGGAGATGAACAGCCGGCCGTCTTCCATCGTCCCGGCGACCTTGGGCGAGCCGGGCAGCGCCCTCCAGGGCTCGGCGACATAGGAGTCACCCTTGGGGACGATCCGGTACAGCATTCCGCGATGACTGGAGAGGTGGGCCAGTCCCGTGACGGCGACGAGGGTGTCGCCGATGCGGTGGATGGACCGCGTGTTCTCCTTCAGCAGCACTGTGGTGGCTCGCTTCGCGCTCCGGTGGACCAGCTCGCCTCCCCACTCTCCCCGGTTGGTGCCTAGCAGGTGCCCGTTCGCGACGCGCAAGCCACAGCCCGGCTCCGCCTGGAAGTTCTGGACGCGCCAACCCTTCTCGGCCCGGGTGCGCACCTGCATGGGGTACTTCAGCGGCTTGAGGTCCTTCTCGGAGAGTTCGTCGCTCCCCGGGACGAAGGGCGGCTCGACCGGGTTGGGCGTGTCGTCGACCGAGAACCGATAGTGGAGGAACTCCGAGGGAAAGTGCGGATCCTCGGTGTACGTGGCCTCGCCCCGGATGACCTTGATGGCCTGGAGCGCTCCCTTGCGCACGAAGGGATACCAGTGCTCCTTCGCGACGCGCTCGAGCGGCCCCACGGCTTTCTGGGCCTTGAACTTTCCGAGGGCCTCGACCGAGACGATGACCATCCGCCAGTCCTTCTCGTCGTTGAGCTGGGCGATGAGCAGGTCGGTTGCGTCCGTGTACTGGAGGTAGCCCATGGCATGGACCGCCGCGACGCGTATCTCCCAGTTCTCGTGGGTCAGCAGCTCGACGAGTGCACCGCCGGCTCCGCGCCCGTCCTGACGCAGCTTCGCGAGGTCTCGCAGCAACGGGATGGTGGGCTCGACGCGCAGCTGTTGGGCGAAGAGCGCCGCGGTCAGCTCGGGGCGGATGCTGATGAGTGCCAGGTCGATGTCACGCTTCAACCGGGGCGTCTTCTCACGAAACTGCTCGAGCCTGTCGGCGGCGGGCTGGGCGAGAAAGCCGATGCATCCCAGCAGTCGTATCGCGTGGACCTGGTTCTTGGGATGGGTCTTCTCCTCCGCCATCACGGCGAGGAGCGGCTCGATGGCGGGGCTCGCCTTGTCCTTCATTTCACGCAGCAGCTCGCAGGCGACGTCAACGTACGCGGGTTTCCGGGGCTTGGGAGCGCGCAGTGACTCCGTGAGCGCGAGGGCTCCCTTGCCGCCCGCCGTTTCCAGGGCGCCCGTGAGCTGGTTGTATCTCGAGGGGTATTCATCGAGGGCCTCCGTGAGGAAGGCCAGGGCTCGAGGCGTTCCGATGTGGCCGATGGCCCGCTCGACCCACGGCGTGCCCTGACGCTGCGCCTCGATGAGCGGCTCCAGATGCTGCTCGGTGAGCCCCTCGATGTCGCCCAGGGTGTAGCCCGCGAGCACGCGCACGCCCACCTTGTCGCTGTCGAGCATGGCGAGCAGCGGGGGAATGGCGGCCGCGCCATGGGCCTGAATGGCCGTCGCCAGGGCTTGTCGTTCCTTCTGGATTCCCGAATCTTCTACTTCGTCGTCCGTTTTCGAATCGTCATGCGCGACGTCCTGGAAGCGATCCAGGAGGTCCGTGAGCGGCTCGCGAGCGTCGGGCGTCGGCGCGGAGCCCAGGGCCAGGGTGGTGGTGAAGGCGATGATGAGGGCGAAGCTCAATTCCAGGCCTCCGGGACGCGCGGATGGGTGGACAGCCTACACCTGTGCCGTGACACACGAC